>JALOPB010000133.1 GCA_025454115.1 Desulfobacterales bacterium
CAGCATGACCACCTCCCGCGGCTGCCCGCATGCCTGCATCTTCTGCGTCGGCCGCCGCATGGTCGGCGCCCGGGTGCGCTTCCGCAGCCCCAAGCGGGTTGTCGATGAACTGCAGCAGCTTGCGTGTTTGGGGTTTCACCAGATCAATTTGGCCGACGACTTGTTCACCGCCGATCATCGCCGCTGCGCGGCCGTCTGCGACGAAATCCTGCTGCGCGGCCTGCAGGTCAAGTGGACGTCGTTTGCCCGGGTGGACACGGTTTCGGAAGATCTGCTGCGCCGGATGAAGGCCGCCGGCTGCACGGCGGTGAGCTTTGGGATCGAATCGGCCAATGCCGGAATTCTCAAAACCATCCGGAAGCGGATCACCGTGGATCAGGTGGTATCGGCAATCGACATGTGCGCCCATGCGGGCGTGACACCGTACGCCTCCTTCATCCTGGGGCTGCCCGGCGAAACGCCGGACACCCTGCGTGAAACCCAGGATTTCGGCAAGCGCCTGGAGGACAAGGGGCTGGTCTATGGTTTCCACCTCCTGGCCCCCTTTCCGGGAACCGAGGTGCGCGAACGTGCCGCCGAACTGGGCCTGCGCATCCTGACGTCCGACTGGTCGAATTACCATGCCAACCGGGCCGTCGTCGAGACTGCCACCGTCAGCCGGAAGATGCTCCGGTTGAATGGGAGGACCGCTTCAACCGCTATCTCGGCGATATCAAAGTTCGCATGCAACGGGGCCAGGCCACGGCTGAAGAAACCCATCAGCTGACCAATCTGGAACGAATCGTCTGCGTGTACGATCTGATGATGAAACGCACCGTCGAGCAAGTGGGCGAATGGACGCCGGGGAATGGAGCGGTCACCGATGCGGACGTGAACCACCTCATCGAACGGGTCCAATCGGTGGAGGCAGGCCATGCGGCTACGATCCGGGACGCGCTGACAGCCGCCGCCCGGCAGGCGAACCTGGTCTGCGAGCAGACGCATGACCGGATCCGCTGGCACTGGCGGGATTATCTGTAAAGCCGGGGAATCGACGGGCCGGACGGCCGCCGCGAATGGATTTTATCGGCTTATCCGTTCAGGAGATCCGCCAGCTTGGCCATTTCCTGAACGGTCTGTTCGGCCAGCGCAGCGATGCCGCTCGGGTCGAGACCGAGCCGGGCGAGAACCCTGGAGGAAGCTTCCGGAGAAGAATCATTGCCGGTCATACCGGAGCCGATGCTGCGCACGGCAATATTGGCCACATGGACCAGATCGCTGAGCCGGCAGTTCTCCTTGCATTGGTCGGGGTCATGATGCCAGGCCACCGCGTGGACCAATTCCTCGGGCATGGACCAGCTTTTAAGAATCCGCGCACCGATGTCTGCATGGTTTGTTCCCAGCACGACGTATTCCGCCACATCGAAGGAGATCCCTTTGGCGACCATCTCTTGGATACCCTTCAGATCCCCCTGAACATAATCCCCGAGGACCATCTTGCCGATGTCGTGCAGCAGGGCGGCGGTGAAGACTTCGTCGGCCTGAGTGATTTTCAAGGATTGAACCAGCCGATCGGCCGCGACGGCGACGGCAACGGAATGCCGCCAGAGCCCGCCCTGGGGCAGGTCGTAGCCCGGCACCGATTTTTTCATCAGACCGCTCATGCACATGGTCGTGACGAGCTGCAGCAGGCGCTTGCGCCCCAGCAGCAGGATAGCCTGGCGCACCGAGCTGATCCGCGAGGGCAGACCGAAGTAGGCCGAATTGGTGAGCTTGAGCAGGTTCGCCGTCAGTCCGGGGTCGTATTTGATAAGATCTTCGATCCGGGCGCTGCTGGAATCCGGCTCCCGGAGCAGCGGCAGGAGCTTGGCGGCCGTCGTCGGCATCCCCGGAAACGACTTCACCTGGCGCAAGATCCGGCTGAGGTTGTTCGGGTCCACGATGGAGAGGTCTCCTGAGTGAGGTGGCACCGATGCCCGACGGGAATCCCCGCCTTCATCTATGTTAGTATCGGTCTGTTGCCGGCCGGACTTTAGCCCATCCTTCCCGGAAACCTTGAATCTGATTCGGCTGCGCGTTATATGTAGATTGGACGGTTAAATGGAACCGTGAACGGATTTTCATGGACGGGAGATAGGAGATGAAGATCCAGCATGCCGCCTGGCTGTTGCTAGCGCCGCTGATGGTGCTGGGGTGCGCGGAAAAGCGGCCGGTGCTCTACCCCAACGCCCATCTCAAACAGGTTGGGGAAACCGGAGCCCTGAGAGACGTCGAGGAGTGCGTCCGCTACGCAAAGGAAAGCGGGGCGGAGGAGGATAAGGGAGCCGAAGTGGCCAAGAACACCGCCGGAGGAGCCGCCGTCGGCGGGGCCGTCGGTGCCGCAACGGGCGCGGTACTGGGAAGCCTCGGCCGCGGGGCCGCGGCCGGAGCGGCCGGCGGGGCCGCGGGCGGTCTCGTCAAGGGGATCTTCGATTCCAGCGACCCCGACCCCGTGTTTAAAAGCTTCGTGGATCGCTGCCTGCGTGAAAAAGGGTACGATCCCATCGGGTGGCGTTAGGCCGCCCAAAAACCTCGACGTTCAGTCGTCTGCCTTGGCGCCGCCTTCCGCGATGGTTGGATTCCGATCAGCACCGATAAAAGCTTTTCAGCCTGGCCGTCAACCGTTCCACGTCCAGCGGCTTCAGCATGTGGCCGTCGAACCCCAATGCGGCGGCCGCATCCGCCGTCAGCTTGAAGTCGGCCGCCGTAATGGCCAGGATGGGAGTTCGGCGGCCGTTGCCGGTCTCCAGGCGCCGGATGGCCTGCACCAGTGCGAAGCCGTCCATATCCGGCATTTCGATATCCGTCAGGATTAAATCGTAGCGGGTGTTTCGATAGTTCCGGAGGGCTTGGCGGCCGCTGGCGGCCGTATCGACCGCAAACCCCATGGCCGCCAGCTGGTTTTTCATGATTTCGAGGCTGATTTCGTTGTCTTCCACCAGCAGCACCCGATCAACGCCGCCGCGCGCTGGCGCCGCGCCGCGGCCGGCCGCCAGCGTTTCGCGTTCTTCCTCGAAGTCGGCGTAGGTCAGGGCGATGTTGCGAAAAACCGCCTCAAGCTCGATGAACGCGTCGGTCATATCGGGGTCGAAGTGGACGCCCCGCCCGGCGCGGATGATCGCCACCGCTTTCTCGTGCGGCAGCGGCGGTTTGTAGATCCGCTTGCTGATCAGCGCGTCGTACACGTCCGCCACCGCCATCAGTCTCCCGGAAAGCGGAATGGCGTCACCCCGGAGCCCGCGCGGGTACCCGGATCCGTCCCACTTCTCCTGATGGCTGCCGGCGATCTCCCGCGCGAGCCGCAGGAAGGTGCTTCGTCCGAGCTTCTGCTCGGTGCGCTGCAAGGCTTCCTCGCCGAGCAAGGTATGGCGTTTCATCTGTTCGAACTCGGCATCGTCCAGGCGGCCGGCCTTGAGCAAAATGTGGTCGCGCACGCCCACCTTGCCAATATCGTGCAAAGGGGCCGATCGGTACAACAGCTCGATGGTTTCCTCGTCGAGCGCCGCCCGGAAGCGGGGATGGGCCCGCAGGTGCATCGCCAGAAGCTTCACGAAGTTCTGGGTGCGCTTGATGTGGCCGCCGGTTTCAGGATCGCGGTATTCCGCCAGTGTGGCCAGGCTTTCGATCATGACCGCCTGGGTGAGCCGCACTTCCCGGACGTTCGCCTGGACCATCTGCTCCAGCCGGTCGCGGTGCTGCTTGAGTTCCAGGTGGGTCTGCACCCGCGCCCGCACCAGGTCCGGATGGATCGGTTTGGTGATGTAGTCCACCGCGCCCATCGCCAACCCCTTGGCCTCGTCGGTGGCATCATCCAGCGCTGTGAGAAAAATCAAGGGAATATGCCGCGTGGCCTCGTCGGCTTTCAACCGCCGGCAGACATCGTAGCCGTCCATGCCCGGCATGAGGATGTCGAGCAGGATCAGATCCGGCTGCGCTCGCGTGGCGATCGACAGCGCACTGGGTCCGCCCTTTGCGCTGAGAAGCTTGTAGCCGCTACCGGCCAGAGTTTCCCGCAAAATCTGAAGGTTGGTGGTGGCGTCGTCCACCATGAGGATCTTGAAAGCGTTCATTCAAACGGTCATCTCATTGCGTCGAATTCAGCGACCAGCTTCAGGATGCCTTCGAAATCAAAGTCTTCGGCCATCCGCCGGATCCGATCGCCGATCGCCGAAAACTCTCCGGCTGATTCAGAAAGGCCTTGCGCCAGCTCAACAAGCTCGGAACCATCACCCAGCTCGGCGGCCGCTCTCAGGGCGGCAGTGAGATCTGTACCGATCTCCGGGGGACGCGCGGGAGCCGCGCCTTCCAACCCGTACCTCGTTTGATCATCGCCGGCCGGCCTCAGCGCATCGGCAGCGTTCACGGTGGTTTGGAGGGCAGCGTCAAGGACCTCGAAAGCGTTCGTCAGGGATTTCGCATCCAAAGCGCCCTTGGGGTCGGCCGCTGAGATCAGCCCTTCGAATCCGGCGGCTGCCGCCTGCAGCGGCTTGGCCGCCAGGTTCCCGGCCACACCCTTGATCGCATGCACCCGGTGGCGCACATGGTCCCAATCCCTATTTTCCAACGCGCGGCGGAGGGCGTCGATCTCATGACGATGCTGATCCGCGAAATTGAGGATCAGCCGGCGGTAAAGCGTTTCGTTGCCCTGCAAACGGCGCAATCCCTCCGCCAGGTCGAATCCGGGCAGATCCTCCGGGAGGAAGGGTTCATCGGGCATGCCCGCCCGGCGCCGGCCGGCCGACGACGCATTCATCGCTGACGCCCGCGGTCGCTGCTCCCCGGACGGAACCCACCGAGCCAGGGTTTCGAAAAGCAGGCCCGGATCGATCGGTTTGGTAATATGGGCGTTCATACCCGCCGCGATGCTTTTCACCGAATCCCCGGACATGGCGTTCGCCGTCATCGCGATGATCGGAAGCGGCGGCACGCCTCCCTTCCGCCTTCCGCCTTCCCACTTCCGAATTTCCTCCGTGGCCGCATAGCCGTCCATGACCGGCATCTGCACATCCATCAGGACTGCATCGAAATCCTCGTGGGTGACGCGGTCCACAGCCTCCCGGCCATTGACGGCCAGCGCCACCTCCAGCCCCGCCCCGGCGAGAATCTCCATGGCCACCTGCTGGTTGATCTCGTTGTCTTCGACCAGCAGGACCCGCGCGCCGGCCAAGCGTTCGGCGCTGGACGCCACCTGCCCCGCAGCTCCTGCTGCCAAAACCGGCGGTCGCCGGCGGCCGAAGATATCCATGACGGTGTCGAACAGGAGCGATGGGCTGACCGGCTTGAGCAGAATCCCCTCCAGGCCGGCGGCTTCGGCTTCGCACAGGGTGCTCTCCCGTCCGTAGGCCGTGACGAGGATCACCGGCGTCGGCCTCGATCCGCTGCAGGCCTTGATCCGCCGGGCCGCTTCAATGCCGTCCATCCCCGGCATCCTCCAATCCATAACGACCAGCTCATATGGCCGGCCGCCCGAAGGGCAACGGAATTCGGTCAGGCCTTCCGCGCCGGAGGCCGCCAGGCTCACTGTGAAGGTGAAGGATTCCAGCATCTCGCGCAGGATCTCCCGGGACGTCGGGTGGTCGTCCACCACCAGCACCCGCAACCCGCGCAGCTCCGGGGGGGCGGCGGAGCGGCAGGAGGCGCCGCCGCGGCCGACGCCGAAGTCGGCGCTGAAGCTGAAGGTGCTGCCCCGACCCGGCTCGCTCTCCACCTGGATGCTGCCGCCCATCAGCCCGACCAGGCGTTTGCAGATGGCCAGCCCCAGCCCCGTGCCGCCGAACTTGCGCGTCGTGGACGTATCGGCCTGCGAGAAGGACTCGAACAGCCGCTCCTTCTGAGCGGCGCTGAGACCGATGCCCGTGTCGCACACGCTGAAGCGGATGCGGGCGGTATCGGCGTCGGCCCGGATCAATTCGGTTGAAACCACGATTTCACCCGCATCGGTGAATTTGACCGCGTTGTTGGCCAAGTTGATCAATACCTGCCCCAACCGCAAGGGATCGCCGACCAGCATGCGCGGCACCTCGGGGCGGGTGCGGATCAGGACTTCCAAGGCCTCTTTTTCATGCGCTTTGACCGTGATCAGGCCGGCCAGGTTGTCCAGGATGTCATCCAGGTTGAAAGGAGCCGACTCCAGCTCCAACTTGCCGGCTTCGATTTTGGAAAAATCGAGGATGTCGTTGACGATGCCGAGCAGGGAGCTGCCGGCCGCATGAATTTTCTCAAGGTAATCCCTCTGGCGCGGTGTCAACTCCGTCTTCATCGCCAGGTGCGCCAGACCGATGATGGCGTTCAGGGGCGTGCGGATCTCATGGCTCATGTTGGCGAGAAAATCGCCCTTGGCCCGGCTGGCGGCTTCGGCCGCCGCCTGGGCCTGGCGCAGTTTCTCTTCGGCTTTCTTCAATTCGCCCACGTCGTGAATGTTGCCGAAGATGGCGGGCTTTCCCTGCAGCCGCATCCGCACTAGAGTGATTTCGCAGGGAATGGGGCTGCCGTCGGCGGCCACATGCATCCACTGGAAGCGCTGAAAGCCCTTATCGTATGCGGCTTTCAGATAGCGGGCGGCGGCGTCCGGCGAACGCGTCCCGTCCGGCTGGCAGGGCGGGGACAGCTCGAAGAACCGCTCCACGAACTCTTTCGGGGACTCGAGCTTGAACAGACGCTGCAGCGCCGGATTGCAGTCGATCGGCTGCGCCTGGTCGTCGAAGATGACAAATCCGTCCGCCGAGTTCTCATAAATGGCCCGCATCCGTTCTTCCATCTCGCGGGTTTCGGTGATGACGGAGTCCAGAACGAGCCGTAACTGCTGCTCGGCGAGCGTCGCGGCCGACTGCGCCGCCGCAAGCTCTTCCCGTTCGGGGGCGAACCGCGGCCGGTCAGCATCGTGTGGCTTGTCTTTTGGAGGGGCGGAGCGTTTCAACGGCCATCCACCTCGCGGGTCAGGACCGCATCGGAACGATAGCATGGCGCTCCGGAGCGAACCCGTTCGCCTGATTGAAATTATGTCATCGTTTCGGCCGGTTCGAAAAGAAGCCCGGCCGGCTGAATCAGGTGGGAATGATTCGTGTATCGGCAATTAGAGAGTCTTTCATGAGAGAAATTCGATGCAGGCGGGTTTCGGATTTGGCCCCAGCGCGATCGAGCCGGGTGTCAAAGAGGCGGGGTCCGGCGCTGCGGGGGTTCGGTTGCAGCGCCGGCAGCCAATGTTTCAATCGCCGAAGGAGATGCCGATATCCCGTGCGGTGAGGACTGTGTCGCCGTCCAGCGGAACCGTCTTCATCCGACGGATGCTTGCCTCGAGCGGCACGTAATTGACGGCCGGCGGATCCAATGCGACCATGATGCCGGATCGTCCTTCGCTCAAGGCGCGGACGGCCGCCGCGCCGAAGCGCAGCGAGATCAGCCGGTCGCTGGCGGTGGGCCGCCCGCCGCGCAGCAGGTGGCCGAGCACGACCACACGCGACTCCTTGCCGGTCAGCTTCTCCAACTCCATGCTGACTTTCTGGCCGATTCCGCCCAGTCGCTCCATTTTTCCGGCGGCTTTCTCCTCCAGCACCGTGCGGCCGCCGTCTTTGGGGACGGCGCCCTCCGCGACGACAATGATCGAAAAATGCCGCCGGGCGCGGTCACGTTCGGAGATTTTTTCTGCTACGCGCGAGATATCATAGGGGATTTCGGGGATCAGGATGGCATCGGCTGAGGCCGCCAGACCGGCGTGCAGGGCGATCCAGCCGGCGTAGCGACCCATGACCTCGACCACCATGATGCGCTGATGCGACTCGGCTGTCGAGTGCAGGCGGTCGATGCAGTTGGTCGCGAAATCCACGGCGGTGTCGAAGCCGAAGGTGACCACGGTCCGGTCCAGGTCATTGTCGATCGTCTTGGGAACCCCGATCACGCTCAAGCCTTTGCGGTGAAGGGCGTTGGCGATCTCCAGCGAGCCGTCCCCGCCGATGGCGATCAACGCATCCAGACCCTGCCGGCGGAAGAGGGCCACGAGTTCACCCGTCCGGTCTTTCTCAACCACCATTCCATCTTCCGTCGTTACGGGATACCGCAGGGGATTGCCGCGGTTGGTGGTCCCGAGGATGGTGCCGCCGACGTGCGTAAGCCCTCGCACCGCGCTGCGGTCGAGCGGCACCAGCCATCCTTGGGGATAATCCGCCGGGCAGAGCAATCCGTTGTATCCGTCCCGAATGCCCACGCACTCCCAACCGCGGTTCAAAGCGGCGAGCACGATCGCTCGGATGACGGCGTTCAAACCCGGAGCGTCCCCCCCGCCGGTTGAAATGGCAATGCGCTGAATGGTCATTTTTCCGCCTTTCGTTATGCTGCCTCTCTGGTTCCACGCATATTAAGGGTCTCAAACACAACGTTTATGATAACAAATTTTACTTGTTTTAGGTAGAAAAACCAGGCTATTTAATTCTTTTCATTTTCGTATCAGCGGTTTTGATTATGATCCCGGTTGGCACCAACGCCGACCGTTGCATCGAGGGCGACTGCGTCAACGGACGAGGCGTCATGAAATACGCCACCGGACACACGTACACCGGCGAGTTCAAGAACGGAATGCGCGAGGGGGAGGGAGTCATGACCCTGCCCGGCGGCCGGACGCTTAAGGGCCGGTTTCAATACAACACGATTTTCGATGGGACCTACGCCTACCCGGACGGCAAGGTCTACACCGGTCAATGGGAGCTTCGCGAGCGCAACGGCCTGGGGACGCTGAAATATCCGGATGGCCGCATATACGAAGGTGACTTCAAGGCAGGCCTGCGGCACGGCAAGGGAATTATGACGTGGCCCAGCGGACGCCGCTACGAGGGCGATTTCCTCCGTGGCCAGCGCACCGGGAAAGGAACCATGACTTATCCGGATGGCCGCTCATATACGGGCGATTTCGAGGACGGCGAGCTGAACGGCCGAGGGGTGATGACTTATCCGGACGGCAGGCGGCTGGAGGGAAGATTCGAGAAAGGCCAATACGAGAAGCAGTGACCGGGATCAACAAGTTGACGATTAGCTTGGGTATCATTCGGCCGTCTGCTTAAGCGGATCCGGCCCCAGCGGTTTAGAACTTCATAAATTCTACCATTTGTATTGGACCATCATAATTATTGAAAGGGTCGAGAGGAAAGATGGGACCCGGTAGTTCAGCTTCCAGGCTCTTTTTTATTTCCGCGTTGGCTGATTTGGCAATCGGTAGGTAATAGAAGGATATTTTCATTTTGCCAGACGTTTCATAGTGTTTGAACTTGATTTGCGTCTGGTTTAGTCTCCAGGTATAGGTGACCAAGTCGCTCTTGGTTTCGCGGCTGGTTTTGTTGGGCATCCCATATTTGTGCTGAATGTAACGTTTGATCTGGCTAAAGATATCGATGCCTATGATGTCGACATAGACTGCAAAAAACTTGTCGTTGTAAAATCCGAAAACCACATCATTCGGGACCTCATTATCGAAGAAGGTATACTTTCGCTGGGGATTCACGTAGTAGGCAATCTTTTCGCTTCCTCCCAGCTTGGAAAAACCCTTCAGGTCTTTAGTCGGTGTGGACCATTTCGTTTCCAAAAAGGTGAAATCGACCTCAGCTGCTTGCACCGGTGTGAACAATATCCACAGAATTGCCACGACCGTGATTGTGCTCACCGCAAATTTCATAAAAACTCCTTTTCAACATCCTCTTCGATGCCGATAAGAAGCCAAAACTGGTAGCCTCTTTTTGATAACGGCGTCCCCTATAGGAAGGTTCCAGAAAGCGTTCGGAAGCTGTTACTGAATCCAGCCCTCCTCTTGGAAACGGATCTTGAGCTGATCGGCAATTTCCTTGGCGGTCTGCTTGGCTCTACCTTGGATCTTGGCACTCCCGGAGTACTCCCCGTAGCCCTGCACACCGGCCTGGATGGCAAGCCCTAACGGATTGTGGGTCACCAGAAGCGCGGCAGCACCTAATGCACCGCCGGGCATTTTTCCTCCTTCGGCATCGATCGACCCCTGGCCGAGCTTCCGGGGACCGCTCACGGTCATCTGATACCCTTCGACCAACGTTTTCAGCTCGGATGCACCAGAGCCGAACCCAAGAGTCATCCGCTTCAATTCGCTGCCTTGGTCGACCGACAAAAAATAGCCACGAATCAATATATCGTTGACCTGAGGGACCGTCGAGGAGGTCGCTCGAACGGCAAAAAGGCCCATCCCTCGGATGTTGGCGGCAAGCTCCTCCGCTATCTGGCTACCAAGCTGCTTCCCCAATTCGATTTGTTCGGCTGTGGGCGGTGTGGCCGGTGCAGCAGTTTGACCGGCAATTGCCGAATCCGGGGCGACACCTTCAGGAGTGGCTGCAAAATCATGCACGATAATCTGGGCGGGACGCGGAAGCTTTTCTGACGAGTACCTCTCCGGAAGCTTTTCTGACGAGTACCTCTCACGTTCGGAAACCTTGGTCGAAGCGCAGCCAAACGCAAAAAAGGGCATAAGCAGGAATGTGGTCCAAACAAGATGTCTTTTCATGGAAACCTCTGGATTGAGCTGGGGCTGCACTACATGCATGCTAAATGCCCGTCCGTGTCCCCCATTTTTTGAGGGTGAAGGTCCAACTCCACCCGCCGGCATTTTTCCTTGGTAAGGATTCCAGATGCCTTTGATTTGGGTTTGCCGGAGGCATACGTCAAATCGGCAAAAACTGGGAGCACGGCTCTCCGATGGAAACGGCGCCGGCCGGCAAAGCCGTCAGGCTGAACCGCCCGCCGGAACTGGCCCGATCAGGGGCTAAAGCCGGCCTCCATCAACGGCTGAGCCGGCATGGTCTGCTCGGCCTTTTCAATCCAGCCGCCACCCATGGCCTTGTAGATGTTGATCAGCGACCGGAACAGCGCATTCTGGCCGGCCGTCTGGGACAGCTCGACGTTGAACAGGCTGCGGTCGGCGTCGAGCAC
>JALOPB010000134.1 GCA_025454115.1 Desulfobacterales bacterium
CCCGCTGGGGATCGAGTACATCGACAAGATGGTGGACCTGCGCCGCGGCATGGTGGACGAGGGCATGGTGCCGCAGTCGCTGCAGAAGCCGCTCTCCGCCCTGGAAAAGCGGGGAAACCCCTGGGGCAAGATGGAGAAGAAGCGTGCCGATTGGGCTGCCGGGGTCGGTGAGGGGTGCCGGGTAAAGCTCTTCGAAAAAGGTGAGGCGGCCGAAACCCTTTACTTCGTCGACAGCATCACCTCCTACGACGATCGCATGCAGAAGATCGCTCAGGCCACGGCGCGCATCCTGTGCGCGGCGGGGGTGGATTTCGGCGTGCTGGGCAAGGACGAGAAGGACAGCGGCCACGAGGTGCGGCGCTTCGGCGAGGAAATGCTTTTCCAGGCGTTGAAGGAGCACAACACCGAAACCATTCAGGCGGCCGAGGTCAAACGCATCGTGACCAGCGATCCGCACGCCTACAACGCGCTCAAGAAGGACTATCAAGGCCTGCCGCCGGTCCAGCACATCAGCGAGGTCATCGTCGACGGCGCCCATAGCGGCAAACTCAAATTCAAGCCTGCCGAGGACGGCAAGACCTATGTCTATCACGATCCGTGCTACCTGGGACGCCACAATGCGCTCTACGAGCTTCCGCGCCAGGCCATCGACGCCATCCCGGGGATCCGGCGCACGGAGATGAGCGGCGACTGCCGTGACCGCTCCTTCTGCTGCGGCGGCGGGGGGTTGATGCTCTTTTATGAGCCCGAGGAGGAAATGCGCATGGGTGTGGTGCGAGTGAAAATGGCCCAGGCCGCCGGCGCGGATGTGATCGTCACCGCCTGTCCCTTCTGTCTCGTCAACATCGAGGACGCGATCAAGGTGGCGGGGCTGGAGGGAAAGATGGACGCGGTGGATCTCAGCGAATTGATTGACCGTCATATTCAGCGATAATTCAAGCAAATGAAATCATGAGGGAGGGTCACGATGGAGATTCTGGTATGCGTGAAGAGAGTCCCGGATTCGGCCGAAAACGAGATCGAGGTCAAGCCGGGCGGCGCGGACATCAAGCGCGACGATCTCGTCTATTCGGTCAACGAGTGGGACAACTATGCGGTCGAGGAAGCGATTCAGATCGTGGATCGGGTAGGCGGCTCGGTGACGGTGGCGACCATCGGCAGTGAGGAATCCGAAGAAGTGGTCCGGCGCGAGATGGCCATGGGCGCGAACAACGGCCTGATGCTGGTCGATCCGGCGTTCGAGGGCTCGGACGGCCGCGGGATTGCCGCGATTTTGGCCGCTGCGGTACGGAAAGGCAACTACGACCTGGTGCTCACCGGGGCGCAGGCCGACGACGGCGCAGGGCAGGTGGGCGGCATGCTGGCGGCCCTGCTGGATTGGCCCTATGCTTCGCTGGTCAACCTGATCGAAATTCAGGATGGAAAACTTCGGATCGGCCGCGAGATCGAAGGTGGTAATCAGGAGATCAACGAGATCATGCTGCCCTGCGTGCTCTCGATTCAGACCGGCATCAACGAACCGCGTTACGTCGGCATCCGTGGTATCCGCAAGGTCGCCTCGGTGGAGATCCCGGTCATGAATGCGGCGGCGCTCGGCATGGACAGCGCCGTTCTGGGACCGGCGGGCGCGCGCGTGAAGCGCCTGGACTACTTTGTGCCGCCGGCCGGCGCCGGCGCCGAGATCCTGGCAGGCAGCACCGACGAGATCACCGCCAAGTTGATCGATCTTCTGAAAGCCAAAGGAGGGCTCAAGTAATGGCCGCGCAGGTTTTTGCATTCATACTTCACAAGGACGGCAAGGCGGACGATACAGCTCTGGAACTGGCCGCCGCTTCCCAAAGGATAGCCCCCGGCGCCACCCCCGTTGCGATCGTCACCGGCGCCGGTGCGGCGGTGGACGGCGTGTGTCAGGAACTGACCGCTTCCTACGCGGAGGTCTGGAAGTTCGCCGGCGATGCGCTGGCTTACCCCAACGCCGAAATCATCCGCACGCTGCTGTTGAAGGTCCTGCCCAAGGGCAGCACGCTGCTGCTGCCGCATACCACGTTCGGCATGGACCTGGGGCCGGGGCTGGCCATCAAAATGGACGCCGCCTATGTGTCGGACGTGACCGCGATCGACGGGTTGGACGGTGCCACGCTCAAGGTGGTGCGCCAGGAATTCAACGGGCAGGTCAGCGCGCATCTGGCCTGCGATATGTCAAAAGGAGCGGTGGTCAGCGTGCGCTCGGGCTGTTTTCAACCCGGCGTGGTCGGCGCAGCGGGCGGTAAGGTGGTGGACAAGTCCGGCGAGGTCGGCGAGATTTCCGCCCGGCGTCGGTTTGTCGAAGTGCTGCAGGCAGAGGTCGGCGATGTCGACATCACCAAGGAGGATGTGCTCGTTTCGGTCGGTCGCGGCATCGGCGACAAGGAGAACCTGCCGGTGGCGGACGATCTCGCCAAGGCCATGGGCGCGGTCGTATCCTGCTCGCGGCCGGTGGTGGACGCCAAGTGGCTGGAGAAAGGCAGACAGGTGGGCACCTCGGGCAAGACCGTCAAGCCCAAGGTCTACCTGGCGCTCGGCATCAGCGGGTCCTTCCAGCACATGGGCGGGCTCAAGGGCAACCCCTTTATCGTCGCCGTCAACAAAAACCCCAAGGCGCCCATTTTTCAGGTAGCCAACGTGGGGGTGGTGGCGGATCTGCTGGAGTTCGTGCCGGAGCTGACCGAGAAAATAATGTCAGCGAAGTAATTGCATAGGGTTCGGGTTCAAGGCGCCGAGGGTTCAAGGGCTCAAGCGAAGAAGCGCATTTCCTCGACCTGAATCTGGCTGCAATCTGCGGCGCCCCTGAACCCTTTGCTCAGGGAGGACACGTGAAGAAAAGAATTTCGACGGACCAGGCCCCCCAGGCGATCGGGCCTTATTCTCAGGCGATTCAATTCGGGAACCTGTTGTTCGTATCCGGTCAGGTTCCGCTGGATCCCAGGACCGGCAATCTGGTGGCGGGCGACATCGAGGCTCAGACCCGGCAGGTCATGGAAAACCTCAAAGCCATCGTTGCGGCGGCCGGCATGACATTGGCCGACGCGCTCAAGGCCACCTGCTTCCTCAAAAACATGGGCGACTTCGCCAAATTCAACGGCATCTACGCCGCCTATTTCGGTGATACCCCGCCGGCTCGGGAGACGGTCGAGGTGGCGCGGCTGCCGCGGGATGTGCTGGTGGAAGTATCGTTGATCTGCGGGAAGTAGTCGACGACGTGGAGCTTGAATGCGGATTGTCACCAGACCGGACTTCGACGGAGTCGTTTGCGCGGTCCTGATCGCGGATGCGCTAGGAGTCGAACCGCCTGTTTATTGGGTCGAGCCGAACGACTTTTCGAGGGGCTCGGCCGACGTCCGACCCGGCGATATCGTCGCCAATCTTCCCTATCATCCCGATTGCGATATGTGGTTCGATCACCACTCTACGAATCGAATCGATCGGCCGTTTAAAGGTCTGTTCCGCGACGCACCGTCGGCCGCCCGCAATGTATTCGGCTATTTTACGGACCGATTCCGGCAGGACTACAGCGAGTTGGTTTATTGGGCCGACCGCATCGATTCGGCCGACTTCACCCGGGATGAGGTGCTGCATCCGGAAAAGTATGATTACGTGCTGCTCTCAATGACCGTGTCGGGAGAGAAGGGGAGGGAAGAGGCGTATTGGAACCATCTGGTGCGCCTGCTGAGAGAAAGACGCATTGAACAGGTCATGTCGGATTCGGAGGTCGCCACTCGCTGCCGGATGGTCATTCGAGAGAACAGCGAATACGCCGGCTGGCTCAGGCAATATACCCGCATCGAGGGCCAGGTGGCCATCACGGATTTTCGCAGCCTCGACCAACCCCCATCCGGCAACCGGTTCCTTGCCTATTCGCTTTTCCCGGAAACCGTGGTCAGCGTCCGTATCCGCTTCGAAAATTTGCAGAAGCAGACCATCGTGGTCAACATCGGCCACAGCATTTTCAATCCGAACTGTAACGTTCACGTCGGCAGACTGCTCACCCGGCCACAGCATTTTCAATCCGAACTGTAACGTTCACGTCGGCAGACTGCTCACCTCCTTCGGAGGCGGCGGCCACCGCGGCGCCGCCTCGGCCCGCTTTCCAGCGGACAAGGCCGACAGTTATCTCCCGCAAATCCTTACTGCGCTGATAAGAAACCTGGCGGACTCCGATTGAAGGATTAAGCTGTCAAATTTCAATCTTTCTTGCCCGATCCGAGGTTCGGTTCTGGGCTGGCTGACGATATCGCTGGAAGATCTCAATGCCGGCCGAGTAGATCATCCTCCCAGTCGGCCGTATTGCTCCACAGGGGGTCATGTCCCTGGGCATCGTATAGGTTGATGCGATATTGCGCCTGATTTTCCTGCCGGATCCGTATCATCTGCTCATAGTTCTGACGAGTCCCCGCGTAATAGCAGCGGCAACCTTCTGCATCCGCCCAGACATAAACTTCCCGGTCTCTAACCATGCCCCGCACGACCTGTTTCTGGGGGATGCGGCTGATACGTTCGAGCGTTGCCGGCTTGTCCGCCAGCTTCAACTGGAATCCGGCTGTCCCAAGCAGCTCCTCGGCCTGCAGGGTTTTGTCCACGGGGGCTCCGGAACAGCCTGAAATTATTAAAACTGCGGCCGCAGTCAGGTTCCACAGTCCGATTCGCATGGCAGAATTCCAATTCATGATATGTCTCCCTGGACTCTTGAAGTCGCCGGTCCGGCGTGCAACTGTTTGAGATAGAAGGATTCCGCACCTGTTTCGCATCCTGCGCTTTGTCAGGGCAGAAGCCCTGCCTTCTTGAGGGCGCTTTGCGCCGCCGCCAACTGTTCGACGTAGGGTTTGACTTGCCGGATCCCCCCCGGAGGTAGAGCCTGTGGTCCGCCCGATTCGGGGAATTCCGGCAACGAAGATTTGCCGCACGGTGCGTGGGCATAGGCCGCCAGATCCGCCGGCCGGGCCTGGAAAACCGCCACGATGATATTGGCATAGGGAGTCGCCGTGTCTCGGCCGACCGGAGCGAGGCTGGAAAGGCCCGCCAACAGCTTGTCCCTGGTATAGAGCCCGTAGCCTTTCGTGGCGATCACATCTTTTCCGATCTTGAAGCAGGCTGCGTCCGGCCACGATTCCGAGTCATAGTCGCTGACGGTGATGACGGCATCCAACCGGTTTTCTTCCGCCGCGCGTTCCAGATACGCCTTGAGATCGCGGGGCAGCCAGGCGTTGACGGCGCTGAGGATGCCGTTCGACATCGACTGCTTCCAGTCGGCAGCGGCACCGGCCGCCAAGGGGATGAACGCATAGCGGCCATGCGCGCGCAGGTCGTTTTGGATCGATCGGTTCACGTAGCCCGACAGGTCCCAATCGACCGGGTAGACTTTCGTGAAGCTGTCGAAGCGCAAGGCTCCCACGGCCACATGGGTCATTTGCGGTTCCAGCAGGTTTAGCATTCCGATGCGGGCTTCTGGCTGCAGCTGAAGGCGAACCGGCTGCGACCCCGCACAAGCCCAGGCGCACGCGACCATGAGAAACAGCGCCAGAAGACGCATAGCCATTTTATTTCTCCCTGGTTCAATCGCCGGCGGTGACACTCATGACGCCGCTGTCGATGACCACCGTGTCGTTTGGATTGACCTGGACCGTCTGGCCGGTGGAAACCATGATCATGACACATCCGGAAAAACAGATCTCGACTTGGGCGTTTTCAATGATCCGGTACTGGCTGCCGAAGGGCCTGCCGGTTTCCACTATCTGGAGATCATAGCTCTGCGAGTCCGTGTTCTGAAGGGTTGCCGCCGGGGCAACGCCATGCCCCAGTATCGCCGCGAGCCACATCAAAAAGAAGCATTTCTTCATTGCCATCACCCTGAACGGGGCGTGCCACCGGCGTCCAAACGGATCCAGGGCCGTCCGCGAATTCGTCCTACGGCACAGAAATGAGGGTTCCACCCGAGCAGCCGGTGGGGTCCATCATTACCCGCTTATCGGAAGAGGACACCTGATAGCTGATGGCGATCCGGCCGGTTCGGCTGATGACCGGCATCTGATCGCCCTGATTGAACCAGCCGCTGCCGAGCTCGCCCAACGGGTTGCTGTCCTGGTCCAGCTCTCTAACGAAGAAAAAGGTCTTTCCCATGCTGGGCGTAATGTAGCAGGACGGGTCTTGGCCAAGAGCTGGGGCATTGTGGCAGAATCCCGCCGCCGACAAAAACACTGCGAGCCAAATTACCTTCATCGTCTTCATTAGCTTTTCATTGTTCGGGGTCCTTGCAGAGGTTCTTAAAACCTGGATTTTTCCCCTGGATCCCCGATGGTGGACTCTTCGTCCGGGTCGCTGATTCCGGCCTTTTCACCCGGATCCCCTATGGTGGCAGCCTCGCCGGGGTCGCCCACGGTCGACTGTTCCCCTGGATCACCGATTTGGGCCTGCTCATCCGGGTCTCCGATGGTGGCCTCCTCATCCTTGTCCGTGACGCCGGCAGCAAGGTAGATCCTTTCGACCGCTAACACTGGAAGTCCGCGGGATTCCGAGGCGGGCTGAGAATACGCAAAAAGGCTGGGTACGATCCAAAAACTCAAGTAAAACGTCACCATGGAGAAGAATTTCGAAGAGGAGGCTGTCATGGGATTCACCTTTTCGTGTGTCATGAGGAACCCTACGCCCAATGTCATTTCCACGCGCAACCAGTTCAGCTAGTTTGATGAGAAACGTTTGTAGACCGCCTCGGCGGCCTGACGAACTCCCAGGTCGGAGTCGCTTTTCGCGGCGTTTCGCAGCGCCTGAAGGGTTGACGCCGAATCCACGCCGATGATGCTCAACCCCCCTACCGCCGCCCGGCGGACCTCAGAGCTATTGTCCGAGTTCAGCGCCTGAATCAAAGCCTGGATAGGAGCGGCGGAAGGAAAGGCGGCAGAGCCCAGCGCCGAAGCGGCCGCGCTGCGCACGGCGGGGTTCGGATCGCCCGACAGGGCGCCCATTAGGGCCTGAGCGGCCGGATCGGAATCCTGCCCTAAAGCCCCCAAGTCCTGGGCCGCGGCGATGCGCTCCCGTGGGCTGTTGGCAGGGTTGGTCAGAATGCCGATGGCGTTTTGAACAAGAGCAGCCGACTGCGATATGGCACCGGTCGCAAATGCCAATATGACCGCTCCCATGATGAACGCGGAAACCGCAAAATTAATGAAACTCTTTGTTTTCATTTCTGCAGCTCTTTCCCCTTGTTGGGCCTTATTCGGTAAAGAAGCGCTTGCGTATAATTATTCCGCCCTGCGGAAGGGCTGTCAATGGCCGCTCCATGCGAAAAGGATCATCACATAAGCGGCGGATACGGCCAGCTGGCACACCGTGAGCGGCACGCCGTAGCGCATGAAACGGGTGAACCCGACCGGTTTCCCATTGGAAGCGCAAATCCCGGCGCTGACGATGTTGGCCGAGGCACCGATGAGGGTCGCGTTGCCTCCCAGGGTGCCGGCGAACATCATGGCCACGAACACCGGCAGGGATGGGGCCGGCCAGGCGTTGAACGCCGGGCCCAGCGCCTCCTCGGGCACCAGCTGGGCCGCCACGAAATACCCCTTCAGCATGATGATCATGGCCGCGACCAGCGGGATGTTGGCGAGCACGCTCGATCCGAGGCCTACCACCACCAGAACCATCACGGCGACCGGCATCAGCTTGACGCCGAACCATTGATAGAACCCTATAGACAGGTTCTGGATCAAGCCGGTCTTGTTGAAGGCCTCCACCAGGCCGAACATGAACAGCAGGAACAGCAGCGTCTTCCAGTCGACGTCCTTCAGCACGTTCTCGATCGATTCGATCTTGGCGCCGTAGATCACCAGCAGCGCCAGCGAAGCGGCGATGATGGCCACGGCGGGTGGGACGATATGGGTCGGCAGGGACTCGCCGAACATGAACAGAAAGATCATGGCGACCAGGACTAGCAGCGAAAAGGCCGCCATGAGGGGCCGCTTCAAGGGCTTCGGCTTCAGGTCGGCGGGCAGAGTCCGCTGCACGTGCCAGACGTCTCGAAGGACCAAAGGCAACAGTGGGATCAGGACCAGAATGTTGAGCAGCCCGCCGAGACTCACCCGCTGCAGGTAATCGACAAAAGTCATACCGATGGAGCTTCCGACCAGGAAGGTCGCCGGGTCGCCGATCAGGGTGAGCAGCCCGGCCGAGTTGCTGATGACGGCCATCACCACCATCGGGCCCACGAAATCCACATCCAACGCCTTTGTTATGCGGATGATGATCGGCGCGAGCAGGATGACGGTGGTGGCGTTCGGGAGAAACGCGCACAGCACGGACACCAGCGCGACCACCCCCAGCAGGAAGCGTTTGCCGCTGCCCTTCGTCGCCGACAGGAAGCGGATGCCGACCTGCTCGAATATACCCGTCGGCTCCAGAGTGCGCGCGACCACCATCCCGCCGAAAAGCAGCGAAAGCGGCCCACCGGCGGACCTGACGGCATTCAGGACCTCCCTCTCGGTGAGGATTCCGCCGGCGATCAAAACGCTTACCCCCAGCATGGCCGCCAGCGTCATGTCTGCAAGGTTGAGGGCGATCGCCAAAATTACTCCGGCAAAGACAGTGAGAATGATGATGGATTGCAGCTCCAAAGCGCTGGTCCCTCCGTGGAGATCAACGGAACGGGGGCGAGTACATCAACCCACCCTGGTTCCACAGACGATTGAGCCCGCGATCTATGTTAAGCCCGCTCCGGGCGCCAAGATTGCGCTCGAACATTTCCCCGTAGTTGCCGATCGTCTCCACGATCCGCACCACCCAGCCGGGGTTGATGTCCATGGCCTTGGCGTAGCCTCCACCCTTGTCCAGGAAGGCCTGCTGCGCGGGGTCGGTTGTGGTCTGCAGCACCTGGCGTACATTTTCGCGGGTAATCCCGCGTTCCTCCGCTTCGATGAGCGCGAAGAGGACCCATTTAACGAGCGCGAACCATTGTTCGTCCCCGCGGTTCACCACGGGCCCGAAAGGTTCCTTGGAAATCCGGTCGGGCAGGATGCGAAACCCTTCGGGTCCGCCCGGCGCCTCGACCCGCACCGATGCTAAAATCGAGGCGTCGGACGTGTAGGCCTGGCAGCGGCCGGCGTATAAGTCTTCCTTGGCCTTTGTAATGGAATCCACGATAAGGGGCTGGTAAGACAGACCGTGCGCCGTGAAATAGTCGGCCAGGTGGGCCACGTGGCTGGACTCTTTCAGGACGCATATGGTGGCACCCTCCAAGTCCCGGACCCGCTGCACCCGGCTTCCGGCCGGGACTATGAATGACTGCCCGTCGTAGTAAAGGATCCCGCCGAAATGAGTCCCGATGTTGACCTCCCGGCCCAGCGTTTGGGTCGTATTGCGGGCGAGCAAGTCGATCCGGTTCGCTTTCAGAGCGGGGAAGCGGGCTGAAGCGAAAAGAGGGACGAACACCACTTTCTCGCCATCGTTCAAGACAGCCGCTGCAACAGCCCGGCAGAAATCAACATCCATTCCCGACCAGCGGCCAGAGCCGTCTTTGATGGAAAAACCCGCAATCCCTTCGCTGACCCCGCAGCGGAGGACGCCGTTTGACTGTACACGAGCCAGGATTTCACCCGCCTGCGCCGTCGAAAAAAACGCGCTGGTGCCAGCTAAGATGCCAGCGATGAAAAAACTTCCGATTCGGATTAATCTGGACCGCATGGATTGACCTCGAGAGCCCTACCGATACACCTTCTATATTTTGAACCCTCTTCTTGGTTCAAAATCGGTAGACAAAGTTCACGTTGAACGCATGGATGATGTTGGTGTCGTACTCGCCCTCGAGATCTCCTCTGAGCGGTCCCCCGCTCTGATTGACTTTGGCGCTGCCCGCATCGATCAGGGTGTAGGCTAAGCCGACCGAAAGATCCTTGCTCCAATCATACTGCACGCCAGCCGCGTAGCGGAAGGCCGCGCCCAGCGGCAGCACCGGGGAGCGTTCGCTGCTGCTTGAGGTGGGCGAAGTGTCGTAGCCGAACCCCGCCATCAGCAGCCAGGGTAGGGCCACCCGGTAATAGACCCCGATTCCGGCATGATAGGTGTCCTTGTAGCCCAGGTCGTCGGTGACGGTGTTGCTGTCGGCCACCGAAATCTCGGGCTGGCCGAAACGGCTCCAGTTCTGCCAGTTGACCGTTCCGACCAGTGCCAGCTTGTCGGTGAGCGCGTGATAGGCCCCGACAGCCAGCTGCGCCGGCAGGTTCACATTAATTTTCAGTTGGGCATCCAGTAGCCCGGACGCATTCAGCGCTGCACCCAGGATGGTGCCGTCGAGGTTCTTGAAGCGCATCTCGTCCTTGAAATCCAGATTCACTTGTGAAACATAGGTGATGCCCAAACGGGTCTGAGGACTCATTTCGAACAGCACCCCGAGATTGTACCCGTAGCCCACATCCGAGGCATCGTACTTGAGGCGGCCGTCCCCCGGCTCCAGCAGCGTGTTGACCGCAACCCGCTCGCTAAGCTTCGCCTGAACGGCGCTGACCCCGCCGCCGAACGAAAGCCACGGCGCGAGTCGGTAGGCGACGGTCGGGTTGACCGCCGCCGTCGTGAAGCTCGCACTTTGTACATAATACTTGCCGGCCCATTCATTGGAGTAGCTCACGCCCAGGCCGAAGTAGGAGCCCACCCCCAAGCCCAGCTTCAGGTCCGGGCTCACACTGTGCACGTAGTAGAGTGTGGCGGCAGGGCTGAAATAGCCGGCGTTGCCGCCGCCGTTGTTGCCGTGGGTGGCGTTTTTGACATCGAACTTGGAGTCGACATAGAGACCCATGAAGCCGCCTTCCACCTGGGAGCGGTCCAGACGCGTCATCGCAGCCGGGTTGCCGCTGGCGGTGGAGGCGTCGAAACCGGCGGCCTGCCTGCCGGCGCCGCCCACGCCCATGTCCGGCGTCGCCTCCTCATAGAGCCAGAGCCCACCGGCGAGGGCGGGCCCGCTCCCATATAGAACCAGAAGCACGAACATCAGGATCGATCGACTGTTTTTGCCCATGCAGCCTCCTTATATCCAATCGAAATGGTTTAGATTGCTATCGGTTTATATACTGCACTGCCTTGAGCAGGGGTGCGCTGGACGCTTTGATGACGCCGTCAAACGGCCGGTTCATTTCCACGACGAGGTATATGGCCCCCGACATGGAAAGGGCGCAAACCAGCAGAACGACCACCACCGTAGGGTTAAAAGGCGCCAGCAGCCCATAGGTGGCGAAGAGCATGGTCAGCCAACAGAGCAGCACCACCAGGAAAACGGTCGGCAGCTCAACCTGGTTTTCCTCGATCATCAACCAACGGGACTGCTGCAGGTCGTTGCCGATCTGCAGCGCCTGGGCCTGAAACGCAGTCTGGGCGTCGTTGCCCGGCTTGAGTCCCCTGATCCGGTTCAGCAGGTCCTCCGAGCCGATAGGGGTTTCCACCGCTTTAAGCCCCACGGCGGCATCCCGGCTGTCGGGCCAGGCCTGAGCGACCATGGTCTTTACTGCGGATTGGATTTGATTGCGGAGTTCCTTCGTCTCCGGTCCGTAGTGAGCTAGCGCCCGGTCGAGCGTGATGGTCTTCGCACCGATCTGCACGATCAAGCTGTTGACGGAATCGAACGAACTCTTGGCCGATCCGACCAGCAATCCCAGGACCAGAGCGGTCAGGGTGGCAATCACGCCGGCGCCGAGTTTCAAGACGTCCTTGGAATCATCGCGCAGGTGCTGTTGGGGCAGAACCGGGCGAAGCAGCATGCCTACCAGTGCGCCGCCCACCGTGCATAAGAACGTCGTGACCAGGGTCGTCATCGCTCCCATCGTCTTGCCACCCTACGCCGTTAGTTCAGTTCCTTTGATTCCAAAGTCGCTGAACACCGCGTAGCCCGCCGCTTTGGCGATTTCGGCTTTCGTCGCGGGGTTCTTCGCATAGAGGTCTGACAGCGCCTTGTTCGCCATGTCGCGAATGGATGCCTGCTGCTCCGCCTTTTCAGCCGTCGATGCAGGGGTCGTTGCACAGGAGATCAGCACCAGGCCCAGCAGCACCATTGCAAATAAGATTACAACGGAACGTGTCTTCTTTTTCATTTTTTCTCTTTTTTTGAATTGATCAGTTTATGGTGGGAGCAGCATCTTGCCGCGATTTTATCGTGGCCGGAAGCCGCTCCCACAAAGAACGAACTTTTTTGCCGATACAGCGGCGCCGCTTGCACGGCCGCTACTCACTCATCTTGTTGTTGCGCTGAGCCGCCTGGAGCTTCTGGATGTCCTCCGGCGACAGCTGCGGCCGATTGACCTTGATCGTCAATTTGTTGAGCTTGGCCGTCAGCGGGAACGGCGGGTCGGTAGTCCGCGTCGTTGACACCGGTCAGCGTGTCCGAGCCGACGTCGAAGCTCTCATCCCACTGCAGGATCATCGGCAGCGTTTTCTCCATCTTCTTCGTGGCGACCTCCGTTCCGTCAACCTTCAGCGTGCCGACGCCCGGACGGCCGACCCCGCTGAAGTTGTTGAACGCCAGGGTGCCGGCGCCCAATCCGTCATACTTGAAGTCGAACTCGAGCGTGTGCCTGCCGGGCGATAGCACCTCGTTGCCCTCCCACCTGAGGCGCTCGAGATCCACCAGGTTCCACAGGAAAACCGGTTTGCCCTTGAGCAGGTA
>JALOPB010000135.1 GCA_025454115.1 Desulfobacterales bacterium
AGGGGGCGGCCTCCCGCCCCTTCCCGATTGATCATCACCGCTTTAGAATCCTTTGAACGGATTCGGGCCGAGGCCTTCGATGGTCCCGACGAATTCCTGTAGTATCTGCGGAATCTTGTCGTACTCATCGATGGCCACCTGGAACTGGGCCACTCGCTCCAGCTCCAGGGCCAGGCTGGAAAGGGCCTCGCCGATCTTCTTGACGCGGATCTCAGCGAGCTCGCTGCCCTTGACGAAATGGCACTGGTAGTCGTCGCCATGCTTGCAGCCCATGAGGAAAACGCCGTCCATGCCTTGAGAGAGTGCATCTTTGATCCAGATCACGTTGACCGAGCCCAGGCAGCGTACCGGGATAAAGCGCACGTCCGCATTCCAGGACAGGCGGTTCAAGGCCGCAATGTCCAGGGCCGGGTAGGCATCGTTCTCGCAGATCAAACCCAGGATGCGCAAGGGCGGTTCATCGAAGTCGTCGGTCGAAGGCACTTTGATCGCCTTCAGCATGGAACTGATGCTGTCGATGCTGTAGTTGGCGAAGTTGATGATCCGCTCAGGGCAGGCCCCCATACAGGTACCGCAGCGGCGACAGCGCGTGGGGTTGGGTTTGGGGGTACCGCGCTCGTCGTCGTCGAGCGCTCCGAAGGGGCATTCCTGGGTGCAGCGTTTGCACTGCGTGCAGCGCTGGAAGAAGAAATCCGGGAATGTCAAGTCTCCAGAACGCGGATGCACAGCCACACCGCGGTTGACCGACTCCAGGCACTGAATGGCCTTGAGCGCCGCGCCGGCCGCGTCCTCCATGGCCTCTTCCGTGGTCATGCTGCGCCGCACGCCTCCGGCCGCGTAAATGCCGGTCCGCTGAGTTTCATACGGGAAGCAGATGTAATTGGAATCCGCGTAATCGTTGAAAATGGCATTGTCGCGGAAAGCCGGACCCTGGCGGTAGGCCAGGTTGATCACCGGGTCGTCCTTGGTGGCCGGTACCATCCCGGTCGCCAGAACGACCAGATCGGCCTTGATCTGGATGGGCTGTCCGAGCAAGGTGTCATCGGCCTCAACGATCAGGCCGGCCCCGTTCTTGGACACCTTGGTCACCTGTCCCTTGGTGAGAAAAACGCCCGCGTCCTGCTGGACGGCCTTGTAGAAGTTCTCGGTCATACCCGGCGTGCGCATGTGTTGATAGATGATATAGGACTTGCCATCGGCGAAGTCCTCGCGCACGTACTTGGCCTGCTTCAAGGCCACCAGGCTCGTGACCGATGCCGCAAAGGGGAAGTCCTGGTCCTGACCCTGTCCGGGACTCTGGATGAAAACGACGGACTTGGCCTCCTTGCCGTCTGAGGGCCGCTTGACTTTGCCGGCCGCGGCGATCTCCTCGAACTGCGCATTCGTGACCACATCCGGCGAGGCCCCGAACCCCAGGTGGGCATATTCCCCCTCGGCCGGCTGATAAGGCCGCCAGCCGGCAGCCAGCACCACGGCGCCGAACTTCTCGCCGTTCGGATCGAAGGTCAGGATGTCCACCTTGCCCTGGTTGTACTCCTTGTAGAGCGTGTTGAGCTTGTCGGCCTCGAGTTCCTTGCCGCTGGCATCCACCCGCATTTCCGGCGGCAACGGGAAGGGCACGTCGAACTCGATTTTCTCGCCGGGCTTCTTGAAGGTCACGGTGAAATCCCCGGGTTGGCCGGCGATGCGGGCCACGACGGTGCCGGTCTTGATCTTGATACCGGGATAGCTGCCGAGTTCCTTGATCTTGGACTGGATCACCGGCGTTATGGGTTTGTCAAAAGGATAGTCCGTCGGCAGTTGCTTGCGCCATTTGGCGGCGTTGCCGCCCAGGGCGGCCTCCTTTTCGACGATGGTGACCTCATAGCCGGCCTTGGCCGCGTCGATGGCGGCCGAGATGCCGGTAATGCCGCCGCCGATGACGAGGATCTTCTTGGTGAAGGTATCCAGCTGGTAGGGCTCGGGCAGATTGATCTTCTCCACCTTGGCCAGCGCCATCTTCAGGTAGTCGGTGGCCATCATCTGGACGTGGTCGATGAAGGTCTCGTCGTCTTTCTGTTCCTCGGTCGGCGCCGGCCAGGTCGACCGCGGATGCGACCACACCACGTGCTCGCGCAGGTTGACCCGCTCCACGATGCAGCCGTCAAACCGAAACGTGTCATACAACACACGCGGCGAGCAAGCGCCGATGATCAGCGAGTTGACTCCTGCGGCAACATCCTGTTTGAGAAGCTCGACACCGTCCTTGCCGCATAGCGCCGGGCAGGTCTTGACCGCGTAGCCTTCGTCGGAGGCCACCTCACTCAACTTTTCGATGTTGAGGGACTCTCCGATCCCGCAACCTTGGCAAAGATATACACCGTATTTTTTGTTCATGGTCGACCTCCTACCGTCTCACCAGGGTTTGAATCGCTTTGAGAGCCATACCGGTCGCATTTTGGTTGGACGATACGACATCCGCCGGCTTGTTGGCACACCCGGCCGCGAACATCCCGCCGGCGGCGTAGTCGTTCAGAATGAAGCCGTCCGGCGTGGTCTTGACCGCCCCCGGCAGCTTGTTGACCGCCGCCGTGGGTTGCATGCCTGTCGCCAACACCACCATCTCCACCGCCTGCTGGATCTTCTCTCCGGTGACGGCATTCTCGGCGACGACCGTAATGTCGCCGGTCGCTGGGTCCTCGCTTACTTCCGCCACTTTGCCCTTGATGAAGAAGACGTTGGGGTCCTTCTTGATGTTTTCGTAGAAGCGCTCATAGCGATAGCCCGGCGCCCGGAGATCGATATAGAAAATGTAGATTTTAGCCTCGGGATACTGGGCGCGCAGATAAGTGGTCTGTTTCAGGGAAGCCATGCAGCAGATGTAGGAACAGTACGGAAGGTAGTTCTCATCCCGGGATCCGGCGCACTGCACGAAGGCGATGCTCGCCGGCGCCTTGCCGTCCGAGGGGCGCGTGATCTTGCCCAGCGTCGGCCCGTTCGGTGCCGCCATGCGCTCCATCATCATATTGGTGATGATGTTCTTGTGCTTGCCGAAACCTAGGTTGTCCATTTTCTTGGCGTCGTAGGGCGCCCAGCCGGTGGCCCAGACGATGGCGCCCACGTTGAGGTTGAGGGTCTTTGGCTGCATCGCGAGATCGACTGCGTCGTACGCGCAGGCCGCCTGGGCCCGTTTGCCGTCCTCAGTCCCGACAATACGGGGGTCGATGACAAATCGAGCTGGAAAGGCCATGGCAAACGGCAGATAGGCCCCTTTGATCTGCTTCATGCCGAAATCGAACTCACTGGCGATCTCGGTCTGACAGGCGTCCGCGCAGGCCCCGCAGCAGGTGCAGTTCTCGTTTACGTAGCGCGGCCTGATCTTCACGGCAACCGCGTAATTGCCCGGTCCGCCGTCGACTTTTTCGACTTCGGCCATGGTCATGACCTTGATGCGCGGGTTGTCTTTGATGCGCCGGAAGTTGATCTCCAGTCCGCAGGTCGGCGGACAGAGCTTCGGAAAATACTGGTTTAACTGGGCGACCCGGCCTCCCAGGTAGGGGTTTTTCTCGATCAGAAACACCTCGTACCCGACTTCGGCCGCCTCCAGGGCCGTGGTAAGCCCGCTGATGCCGCCGCCGACGACCATGATGCTTCCGCTCACAGGGGCTCCTGTTGCGTCTGTCATGCCTTCCCTCCGTGCTGTGATAGGTTGTTGGACCGTTTGATAGTGTAAAATCGCCCGTCAGGCGATATCCTTTCGCCTCGCTATCTGAATAAGAAAACGCTCTTTTTTTGCATTAAAGCCCTTTCCTATTGAGATAGCTGACAGCACAGGCCGTTGAAACGATCACTATTCAACCACTAAAAAAACCTCCAGGTGCCTTCCGGCACCTGGAGGTTTTTCGTGTTACCGACTGATTCGCTGACTCACGATTGGATCCATCGCTTACGGGATGAGCTTGATGTAATCTTTCTTGAACACATCCCATTTCGCGGCTTTGGGATCGTACTTGGAGTTGACGAAGCAGAACCAGTTCGCGTCGTCCTGGCCGGGATGATCGGCCTGGTAGTAGAAGCCCGGGTAGCGGGTTTCTTTGCGGAACTGGATGTGCCGCAGGTGCGACTCGACCGTCCAGATGCGGTGGATGATCTCCCAGCAGCGCATCAGTTCGTGCAGGTCGCCGGCCGCCAGTTTTTCGCAGTCTTCACGCATCCAGGCCAGCATTTCCATGACGACTTCGAGGTTCTTGCTCGAGGTCTGGTAATAGGTAGCCGTTCCGGCCCCGTACTCATGAGTGGCCTTCATCATGCGGTACATCATTCCGTTCGGCTTCATGTAGTTCGGGTTGATGTCATCGGCCGTGGTGTAAGCGGCAAACTGCAAATAGGTCCGCACCGGCTTGTAAACCAGATCGACGATCTGATCCTTGGTCATCGCCAGCTCGGGTTTGAAGCTGGCGTTGTCCTTGGCATAGCGCACCATCTGCTTGGCGGCCATGCGGCCCTCGGCGTGCGAGCCGGAGGAGAACTTGTGACCGGAGCAGCCGACACCGTCGCCGGAGGTGAACAGCCCGTCGACCGTGGTCATGCGGTTGTAAACTTTGCCGTTGGCGGCCTTGATCTTGTAGGACGCCGGAATCCAGTCGAGATCCGGACCGGAAACCCAGAAGCCGCAGCAGCCGGAATGCGATCCCAGCAGATAGGGCTCGGTCGGCATGACTTCGGAGTTCTTCTTCTCAGGCTCGGTGTTCTCCATCATGATCGGGCCGCGGCCTTCCTTCATCTCGAAAAGCATGAGATGGTTGCGCAGGCAGGTCGGAGTGACAGCGGCAGTCCCGTACGGAGCGTACTTCTGCAGCTCTTTCTTGGCGGCTTCGCTGCCGGCAAAGTTTTCGCCCAGACCGTTGAGAGTCTTGGCTTTGAACAGCAGGAACCAGGCGCCGACCGGCCCGTAGCCGTCTTTGAAGCGCGCCGGGGTGAAACGGTTCTCCATCATGGAGAGTTCCGCACCGACCTTTGCACCCAGATAGTAGGTGGAGCCGGAATTCCACACCGGATACCAGGCCCGGCCCTTGCCCTCGCCGACCGACCGCGGCTGGTAGATGTTGACCGCGCCGCCGCAGGCGATCATGCAGGTCTTGCATTTAATGATGTAGACTTTGTTCTCGCGCACCGAGAAACCGGCCGCGCCGGCGATCTGGTTAGGCTTGCTCTTGTCCAGGAACAGCTCGACGATGAAGACGCGCTCGAGGATGTTGGTGTCCCCGATGGCTTTCTTGGCGGCTTCAGCGACGATCCGCTTGTAGGATTCGCCGTTGATCATGATCTGCCACTTGCCGGTGCGTACCGGCTTGCCGCCCGCCTTCAGGGTCCCCATCTTCTGACCCTTCTTGCCGTCCAGGTTCTTGCCGGCTTCGTCCTTCTTCCAAATCGGCAGCCCCCACTCCTCGAACAGCCACACCGAATCGTCCACGTGGCAGCCCAGGTCGAAAATCAGGTCTTCACGGACCAGGCCCATGAGGTCGTTTCTGACCATGCGGACGTAGTCGTCCGGGGAATTCTCGCCGATGTAAGTATTGATGGCCGACAGGCCCTGGGCCACCGCGCCGGAGCGCTCGAGGGCGGCCTTGTCCACCAGCAGGACGGTCTGGTCCGGCTGGAGCCATTTTTTGATTTCAAACGCCGTGCCGCAGGCAGCCATACCGCCGCCGACGATAAGAATGTCCACTTCTTTTTCAACAACTTCGGGGTCCTTAACGGCCTTGAGTTCACCCTTGGGTTTGTTCGGCAATGCCATATTGATTCCTCCTTAAAGAATGTAGTCGTAAGTGACCGGTCAATATTCGGTGAGAACCGTACCGCCTACTTCACGAGTTCCTTGGGCTTCGGCATCTGCCGTCCATCGGCTTCTTCCGTGCTCAGGAGCTGGCTTTCCAGATCCTTGCCCTTCAGGTTCTCGTAGGCATTGGCCGCGCCTTCCGGGGTCGTCCGGATGGGGAACTTGAACCGTTTGATGACACCGTTGCGGAACTTGCAGGTCCACATGACATCCTCGGTGCCCAGCATCGGCATGACGCTGCTTCCCAACGGAACGAAATCCGCATATCCGCGTACCTCGATCGCCTGAGTGGGGCAGATCTTCACGCAGGAGAAGCACTCCCAGCACTGATCGGGTTCCTGGTTGTAGGCTTTCATCGCCGTGGGGTCCAGGACCATCAGATCATTGGGGCAGATGTACATGCATGCGGTCTTCTCGCCGCCCTTGCAGCCGTCGCACTTTTCTTGAATGACAAAACTTGGCATTGAGGTACCTCCTAATTAGTTTCAGGGTGTTTGAGGATGATGGCTCGAACTACATCAATTGATTGGTTGAGTCGGGTGATTTTGCACCTCCCTTCCTTCGTTGACGTTAAACCAGCAGGGCTGATAGCCAAGACGTTCTTCGATAGACAACGCGCCGGCAGGTTCCGTAAGCGGACGCACGACGTATCTTAAAATACTAAAATTTGTCATTGAAATCAGAGAGATAAATCATTAGAAGGCGTAGGACCATACCATTCCAAATATGCGTTGTCAAGGATTTTTGAGCGCAGGAAAATCGTCAAATCCCCTGTAGTTTGTAAGCTTCAATAAGGATGCCCATATCTGGACAATGAGTCCTTTTCCAGCACAAAATATGGATCGGCTATCCATTCTTCTTGATCAAGAAAGCTTCCGCCGGCTCATTCCAGAACTAAAAATACGGATGACAGATGGGCCGAATTGGAATATTTAGAATCACGCTCATGGACACTTGCTTAATACCTCTCGGTTCAGACGGTTCTTTCAGATTCTGCTGCTCGCCGCATATCGTTTGCTTCAACGAGTGTTGCAGAGACCTGAATCAATTCCTCACCCCGTATGATGTGCTCCGGTTGAAAAACGGAACCGGCTTGTCTTCTCACCAATTCCTCGCCAGGTACACGCGACGCCATATCGGCCCCGGCTCCGGACTCCCGGTCGTCACGCTGATTCCCGGCGATCTAAAACGGTTGACCTGTCCATTCGTCACCCCTGCAGGCTGCCGAGTTTATCTCGATCGTCCTTCCTCTTGCCGCATGTATCCATTGGTGCGGATGGTTCGCCGCTCACGCGGCACTGTCGAACGCGTAGAAGACTATCGGCTTCTCAGAGAACCCCATTGCCGGGGGTTCGAGGCGATGCAATTGCAGACCGTAACGGAATGGATTTTGGATCAGGGACTCGGTGACTATAATGCCGAAAACGACCGCCTGCTCGAGGTGATCAGTCTCAAGGCGCGCCTCAGCTCCAAGGCGCTCCCACCCTCACTGGCCGACCAGGTCTATACGGCGTTGTATGACCTGGATCAATTCCGCAAGCGGCTGCGCGACGAAGATCTGGCCGACATGCATGCCGCCGATCGGATGGAGTTCGGGGGACACGATGAGGTGGAGCTGCTGCGCCTGGGTCTGGAGTGGGTGAAGCAGCTCTTGCAAAAGACGTTTGCCCGTTAGCCGTTTTCCGGTTAACCTGATCGATCAAGGAGGCTTGGATATGGAATTGGCTGGCAAGGTCGCGCTGGTGCTGGGCGGCATCAAGGGCATCGGCAAATCCATCGCCCTGGCGTTGGCCAGGGCCGGCGCCACTGTCGCCCTGACCTACTTCGACTGGGAAGAGGAACTTGACGCACTCAGGGCAGACGTTTCCGCCGCTAACGGCGAATATCTCATCCTCAAGACCGACCTGCGGCAGGTGGATGGTATCCCCCGTATGGTTCAGACCGCTGCCGAGCGATTCGGTCGCCTGGATATCCTGATCAACAACATCGAGCGCGGCGGTTGGCCGGTCGTACACGGGCCTTACGTCCGCGAACAGTGGGACCTCGAATTGGAGACCACTCTGCGGGCCAAGCATTGGGTGTTTGCCGCTGCCTTGCCGTTGCTCAAAGCCTCGGGCGACGGAGCCGTGATCAATTTCTCCTCGATCGCCGGTGTGGTCGGCCGCTCGGGAGCGGCCGCACCGGTGTTTAATGACGGTTATGCCGCCGCCAGCCGCTCCGTGTCTTTGCTCACTGAAACCTGGGCACGGGAGGCCGCGCCCGAGGTCCGCGTAAACGAGATCATGCTCGGCTTCGTTGAGACCCGCCACGGGCCTGGCACCCGCGGCTGGGGGCTTCTGAGCGGCGCTCAGAAACAGGCGATCCGCGACCACACCCTTCTGGGCCGCATCGGAACCATCGAAGATGTCGTCAGGGCGGTCATGTTCATCCTGTGCGACGCAGCCTTTATGACCGGCAGCGTGCTCCGGTTGGACGGCGGGTATGTGCTGGGTGGAGAAAGGGCTCAACCGATGCCGAAGGGGGTCATTTAGGCCAATGCAATAGACTGACGCCGATGCCGAATCGAGAAACCGCTTCCCCATGACCGGCAAGGTCGCGGCACCAAACCACTTTGCTATCCATCACATTCGGAGCCGAGGCGACCAGGGGTTTCTCGAATCGGACCTTGATCCCCTCACCGGGAGTTACGGCAAACCCGGATCGAAGCATCAGGCCCTCGGCGCTGAAGTTGTTCAGCTGCGCCGGGCCGAGCGTTTCCGATTCGGATTTTTCAATGAGCACGGTTTCCAGTCGTTCATAGCGCCGGCTCTTTCTCAGCTCCGGACCGCCGTATAGTGCCGACCGGGCGTCCCTCGCGGGCGCCGTGCTCTGTCTTAAAGCTGCAAGTTGGGCCTGGTAGCCTGCCTGGATGACCTCGCGCAGCTGCTCATCACAATATTCCTTGCGAAGCACCGAAAAAACGGCCTGCGGTTGGCCGCTGGCATGAAGGCTTTCCAATTTCAGTTCCAACTCCGGGCGCTCTGCGTTCAGCGTTTGAACCACTTGGTCCAGGGCGAATGCGTCCAGCGAGGTGGCCCCGGGCTCAAACAAGAGTTCCAGAGTCGGCAGCTGTCTGAACAGCCGCTCGAATTCCCCCGCCCTGAAATTCCGATCCTTTGGAAATGGAATCTCTCCGGCCCGATCGCAAAAAATATAATCGCATCGGATACCGTCGATCCGCCACTCGTATCGGGAGGCCCGATAAATCTGCGCTCCGGTGAAATCCGATCCCGACAGGTCGGCCCGGTTCAGATTGGCCTCTCGCAGATTCGCTTTGCGGAGATCGGCTTCTCGCAGGTTCGCATCGCTGAGGTTTTTTCCGAAGAGATCGACCTCGCTCAGATTTGCGCCCTCGAGATGGGCATTTCGCAGAATGGTCTTGCTGAGATCTACTCCGCTGAAATCGACCCGGCTGAAATTGGCCTCACTAAAATCGACACCGTTGAAAATCACGCCGTTGAGATTGGCCTCACTGAAATCGGCGCCCCCGAGACAGGCGCCGCTGATATCCACGCTGCTGAGGTTGGCCCGCTTGAGATCGGCCCCGGAGAGATCGGCCCCCGTGATGGTGGCCTCTCTCAGGTTGGCTGAGCTGAGATTGGTTTCGCTTAGGTTCGCGTCCGTTAGATCGGCACCTCTCAGATTCACCCCGTTCAGGTCCAAACCGCTGAGGTTGGCACCCCCGATATAAGCGCTGCTGAGATTGGCCGCCCGCAGATTGGCACCTTGGAGGTCTATGCCGCTGAGATTGGCGCCGTGCAGATTCGCCTGGGTCAGATTGGCCCCGGTAAGCCCGGCACCGCTCAGATTCGCCTGGCTTAAATTCGCGCCGCTCAGGTCGATCTCCCGGAGATCGACCCCGCTGAGGTCGGCCTGGCTGAGGTTGGCTCCGCTGAGGTTGGCATCCTGGAACTTGACCTGTCGCAAATCCGTCCCGCGCAGATCGGCGCCGCGCAGATCGGATAAACGGAAAACGGTTCCCTCAAAAAGGACTTCCTTTAAGTCGGCATCGCGCAGATCGGAGGACGTGAGATTGGCCTCGCTGAGATCCGCATGCGTGAAATCGGCCGAACTCAAATCAAACACGTGCAAATACGTTCGACGGAAGTTCACCCGAGTGAAATCCGTTCGGCTGAAATTCGTGGTCCCCAGGCCAAGTTTGAAAATATTTTCGTTGCTTAGATCGGGGATGATGTTCGGCTTGTCCCGCCGCCACCGGTTCCAGGCGGCGACGCCTTGTTTGAGTATTTTGAGATGGGCTTTGTTCGCCATGCGATGCGTCTCGTCAGATGCCGAACCGTTCCGGACCTTGAGGATGGGGCCTCCATCGGTCCGGCGCCATGGCGGACGGGAGGCCCTTGAGACATCGGTCAATCTAGTTGCTGAGTTGCTCGATCCACTTCAGTCCGTCCTCGGTCTTTCCGGCCGGCTTGTACTCGCAGCCGATCCAACCCCGATAGCCAACGGCGTCAATGGATTTGAACAGATTGGCGAAGTTGATCTCTCCGGTGCCCGGCTCGTTGCGGCCCGGGTTGTCGGCAATCTGGATATGGGCGATCTGGCCGAGGTTCGCCCGGATGGTTTGGGTCAGATTGCCTTCCATGATCTGCATATGATAGACGTCGTACTGCACATAAACGTTGGAGTGACCGACATCCTTGATAAGCGCCTGCACATCCGCCGTACGTACCAGGTAGAACCCCGGAACGTCCCTATCGTTCAGAGCTTCCACCAACAGGCGGATGCCTTCTTTCTGGAGAGCGGCGGCGGCGAATCGGAGGTTCGCAACGAGAGTCTGGCGCACCGTTTCAGCCGGAACATTCTTCGGAGTAAGCCCGACCAGGCAGTTGAGCTGAGGGCATTTGAGGGACTTGGCATATTCGATGGCCCGGCCGACCCCTTCCTGGAATTCGGCTTCCCGCCCCGGGATGCAGGCAATGCCCCGCTCGCCGGCGTTCCAATCGCCGGCCGGCAGGTTGTGGAGCACCTGGCTGAGCCCGTGGGTGCCGAGTTTCTCCACCAATTCCTCTTTTTTCCAGGCGTAGGGGAAGAGATACTCGACACCCTTGAATCCCGCCTTGGCGGCTTTCTCGAAACGATCGAGAAATTCGACTTCATTGAACAGCATGGTCAGGTTGGCGCAAAACTGAGGCATCTGCATTTCTCCTTTCAAACAGTTGAGGCATCTGCATTAATTCAAAAGCCCCATATCGGCAAGGATTTTCTTGAGCTGCCGGCGCTCATCGGTGCTCATCGGGCCGACCGGCGCCATGCACGCACCCGCGTCGATCCCCAACAGCTCAAGGCTTTCCTTGATCACCGCCGGGAAGGTCCCCAGGTTGAAGGCAATCCGCAGGGGAGCCAGCTTGAACTGGGCTTCAAGCGAGCCCTGGACATCGCCCGCCAGGTATTTGTCGTAAATGTCCGCCACCAATCGGGGCGCCACGTTGGCGCAGGCCGCGATGGACCCCAGAGCGCCGTAACACAGGCCGGCATGGATGAGCGTGTCACGGCCCAGCAGGACGTGGAAGCCTTTGCCGCGCGTCAGGCGGATGTATTCCCCGGTGAGGGTGAAGTCTCCGGACGAATCTTTGATCCCCACGATGTTGGGCACCTCGGCGAGCTTGGCGACCGTGGCTGCGGCGAGGTTCACCCCCGTCTTGGGCGGATTGTTATAGAGCAACACCGGCAGGCTCGTAGAGGACGCGATGGTCGTGTAATGCTCGATCAGCTCCTTTTGACTCGGGTTGATGAACATGGGTGTCAGCACCGACACCGCGTCCACCTTGGCCTCCTCGGCCAGGCGGGTCAATTGGATAACCTCGCGCGTCGTGATAGCACCGGTACCGGCATACACCGGCACCCGGCCGCGGGTCTGGTCCACGGTGATTTCGAAGAGCGCTTTCTTCTCCTCGGGTGAAAGCCCGTAGAACTCACCGGTGGTGCCGACCACGAAAAGTCCGTGGGACCCTCCCTGGATCAGATAGTCGGCAAACTGGCGCAGACCTCTTTCGTTGACCTTCCCGTCCGTCGTGAGCGGGGTCACCATGGCGGGGATGATGCCCTTGGGAATGAAAGCCATTTCTACCTCCCCTTCTTCGGATCATTCACGGGCCAGGTGGGACGCTTGCCGGTCAGGACCTCGTCGATCCCCTGAGCCGCGTGCAGAGCCATGCGGATCATGCACTCCCGGGTCTGGGAGGCATTGTGGGGCGTCAGGAGCACGTTGCTCATGCTCATCAGCGGATGGTCCTGCTGCGGAGGTTCCTTTTCAAAAACGTCGATCGCCGCCCCGGCGATCACCCCGCTGCGCAGGGCCTCGATCAGGGCTGCTTCGTCGACCACGTCGCCGCGCGAGGCGTTGATGAAAAAAGCCGTCCCCTTCATGAGGCCGAACTGCTTCCGGCCGACCACCCCCTTGTTGGAAGCACCGCCCGGGATATGCAGGGTCAGGAAATCCGCGGCGCTGAAAACCTCATCCATCGAAGCGGCGGGAGTGGC
>JALOPB010000006.1 GCA_025454115.1 Desulfobacterales bacterium
GAGAGGAGCTCCGGGAACGCTACCGCGGGTTTCAACAACGGAAAATCACCCTGGACATGACCCGCGGCAAGCCCTGCCCCGAACAGCTGGAACTATCCGAAGGCCTGCTGGACGGCCTGAGCCGCAAGGACTTCAAGGCCGGGGACGGCTCCGACTGCCGGAATTACGGGGGATTGGACGGCATTCCGGAGGCTAAAGCGCTTTTTTCGGAATACATGGGAGTTCGGCCCGACGAGATTATCATCGGCGGCAACTCCAGCCTCAGCCTGATGCACGACGCCATCACCTGGGCGTGGGTATTCGGGACCGCATCGGGGACCGCACCCTGGTCGCGTCAGGCTTCCGCCAAATTCTTGTGCCCCAGCCCCGGATACGACCGTCACTTTTCCATCTGCGAGCATCTCGGCATCGAAATGATCCCGGTCGATTTCCGTGGAAGCGGGCCGGACATGGATGTGGTCGAAACCCTCGCCGCCGCGGATGCCGGTGTCAAGGGCATCTGGTGCGTCCCCAAATACAGCAACCCCACCGGCGCCATCTATTCGGATGAAGTCGTTGAGCGCCTGGCCCGCATGCCCACCCAGGCCGCAGATTTCCGAATTTTCTGGGACAACGCGTACGCCTACCACCACTTAGGGTCCGGGCCGGCACCGCTGGCCGACATCCTACAGGCCTGCCGAAAGGCCGGGAACCCGGATCGTGCGCTACTCTTCGGATCCACGTCCAAGATCTCCTTTGCCGGCAGCGGGCTGGCGTTCATGGCGGGTAGTCCGGCCAATATGTCCTGGGCCCGGCGGCATCTTGCATTTCAAACCATCGGTCCGGATAAAATCAACCAGCTGAGGCACCTGGCCTTCTTCAAGAACATGGCCGGCATCGAGCGCCACATGCAGCGGCACGCCGGAATCCTGAAACCGAAATTCGACACCGTTCAGGACGTGCTCGAACGGGAGCTGGGCGGCCGGGGGATCGTCGAATGGACCCGCCCCGCGGGTGGCTATTTCATCAGCGTCAATACGCATGAGGGGTGCGCGCGCCGCGTCGTTCAACTGGCGGCCGAGGCAGGCGTCAAGCTCACTCCGGCGGGTTCCACCTATCCGTACCAAAGGGACCCTTGCGATCGCAACATTCGCATCGCGCCGTCCTTTCCGTCCGCGACGGACATTCGCAACGCGATGGATGTGCTGGCGGTCAGCCTGGAACTGGCTTTCCTGGAAAAACAGCAATAAAAAAGCCCCACCCGAAATCGGGCGGGGCTGGTGATCGGACGGCTGAACGCTATTTTCCGGCTGCGCGTTTGGAAGCTTTGAGCGGGTTGATCTTCTGTTTGCTTTCAGGCGCCGACACCGTGGCCGAAACATGCGTCGCCAGGTTGCAGATGCCGTTGCGCCATTTGGAAGAGGGATCGGGGCATGCGGTGCAATACCAGCCGGAACTATATTGACCCTGGCGGCCACAGCCGCTGCATTGTTCAATGATTTGTTGGCATATCCCGCCTTTGTAACCGCATCCTTTGGCTGTCATGAAGGCGCATTCTACTCCCGGTTTAACGCTGGTGCATCGCATGGAAATCATCCCCTTTCATTCATACATTTAAATTTGGTAATGCATGCAGTTCGAATTGGCTAAAAAAAAAGCCGGACAAACCTCAATCCGGTTATTAAAAATTTAAAAGCTGATTATAATCGACTCCGCGATGGTTGTCAATATTTTTTTAAATAATTTTTAACAATCCTATAGGTTCAACCAACGGTTAAGGAACTCCCATGCAACTCGAAACGCCCGACACCCTCATCACCACCCTCGGTGAATGTCGCATCCCGAGCCCGGTCAGCAAACGCGGCCAGGGTACCCACAGCATCAGTTTTGTTTCCGACGATGACCGCATCTTGATTGAAGTCAACGTGAACCGCGCCTGCCGGCCGACGGCCGACGGCCCGCCCCCCCCTTCCTACGAGCAGGCGGGCCCGCGCCAGCACATCTTTTTCGATCCCAGCAAACTCAAGTGCGCCCTGGTGATGTGCGGCGGGCTTTGTCCGGGCTTGAACGACCTGATTCGGTCCATTGTCCTGGAGCTTCATTATGGCTATGGCGTCCGTAACATCTTCGGTGTGCGCTACGGCCTGCGCGGCTTCATCCCGCGCTATGGTTACGACTTCATGGAACTCACGCCGAATGCGGTGCTGAACATCCACGAACGCGGGGGGGCGGTCATCGGGTCCAGTCGCGGCCCTCAGGATATCGGCGAAATCGTCGACACCCTGGAACGCAATAGCATCGGAATGCTTTTCATGATCGGCGGCGACGGAACCCTACAGGCAGCCACCTCCATCGCCGACGCCGTGCTGAAACGCGGCCTGAAAATCAGCGTCGTCGGCCTGCCCAAAACCATCGACAACGACATCTACATGGTCTCACGCTCCTTCGGCTTCGACACCGCCGTGGACGTTTCGACCCGCGCCATCGTCAGCGCCAGCAATGAAGCCGAGGGTTACCCCAACGGCATCGGGCTCATCAAACTGATGGGCCGGCACTCCGGGTTCATTGCGGCGACGGCCACGCTGGCCCAACAAGACGTGAACTATGTCCTGATTCCCGAAGTGGACTTCGATCTCGATGGCCCCAATGGGCTTCTCGGCACCCTGGAAAAGCGACTGGCGGAGAGAGGGCATGCGGTTATCGTTGTGGCGGAAGGTGCCGGCCAGAAATTCTTCGAATATGAGGAAAAGGAGCGGGATCTTTCGGGCAACATCAAGCTGAAAGATATCGGGATGTTCCTCAAACAGAAAATCCTGTCATATTTTGAGCAGCGTCAGATTCAGATTTCGATCAAGTATATCGATCCGAGTTATATGATCCGCAGCCTGCCCGCCAACGCCAATGACCGGGTCTTCTGCAATTTCCTCGGCCGCAACGCCGTGCATGCCGGCATGGCCGGAAAGACGGATCTTCTGATCGGCAATTGGAACAACCACTTCGTGCACGTTCCCATGAAACTGCTCGCCGGAAAACGCAAGCATGTCGATCCTCGCGGCATGCTCTGGCGCAGCGCCCTGGAAGCCACCGGCCAGGGCTCGCTTAAAAACTAGCCGCGCCTATTTCAATTCGACGAACTTCTTACCTCGGACTTCCAGAATCCGCAGATCTCTGTCGCCATCGCCGTTCGGGAGAAAACGGGTGAACCCGGCAGCTCCGGAAAAACCGTCGGAGGCACGCAGCGCGGCGGCCACATCGCTGCGGAACCGCACCCCCGTGCGGCTGACCACATCCAAGAGCATCTTGGCCGTATCGTAGGCGATGGCCTCGATCGGGCCTGGCTTTTCCTGGAACGTCATCTCGAAAGCGCTGACGAATCGCTGAACGGCCGGGTCCGCACTTTCGGCCAGAAATGCATCCGGCATGATCGCGCCCTGAACATAAGGCCCGGCATGCTGAATCAACGCCTCCGAATGCCAAAGGTTGGTGCCCAGCAAATAAACGTTTTTGATGTCGTGGTAAGCCAGTTGCGGGACCAGCATGCTGGTCTTGGTCGGTTCGTCCGGAATGAAGACCGCCTGGAAATCGAAGACCAGGTCGTAGTCTTTTTCTTCGATCCGACTGCGCCGTCCGCCCGTCCGCGAATCCGGCCGGTCGGTTCGAGAATCCCTGGGGACTTTCTGCGCAAACCGCAGCAACCTCTTGATGGGAACGGAGAAATCGGTAGCCGCCGGGCTATAGGACACGGCGGCGAGAATTTCCCCGCCGCGAGCCTGGAATTCGTCACGAAAGAGCCCCATGAAGGTCCGGCCGTAGGGTTCATCCGGATACAAGATGGCCGCCTGGCCGACGCCCAACCGGGTCATGGCATAGCCGACCAGCGAACGCATTTGCGCGGCCGGCGTGATGAAGTTACGGAACACGTAGTCGCCCGCCCCGACCACCCCCTCCTTTTGGGTGATGGCGATCATGGGCACCCCCATGGTCTGAGCCTCATGGACGACCGTTTCCGCATGCACCAGCGGACCGATAACGGCAGACACTCCCTCGCGCTCCAACTCGCGCAATGCCAGAAGCGTGGCAGAGGGCTCGGAGGCCGTATCCTTGATGATGACCTGTACCGGAGCCTCCGTGCTGTCCGAATGGCGCTGGCTGACGGCAAGCTCGATTCCGCGCAATGCACGCTGGCCGATGGCCTGATAGGAACCGCTGAGGGGCAGCAGGCACCCCAACACCCGGCGCTCCGGACGCGGGGACTGGTCGATTTCGGCGATGGCTTTTTGGGCCCGCCCGGCCTGGTCGTGATTCGGGTAGCGCTGGAGGAAAGATCTCAATAAAATCATCGACTCCGGCGCCCGGCCCTCGCGTCCCATGACCATGCCGGCCTGAAACAGGAGGTAGTCCATGGGGATATCGTCCTCCGGCCTTGCCGCCAGGGTTTTAACCTCCTGAAGGCTCAGCCGCAGAATCGCCGCGCGCAGTTTCGGCACGATCAGGTCCTGTTCGCTCGGCGCGGCCAGCCGCAGCGCCCGGGTATAGGCTTCAATCGCCTTCAAATGCGCGCCTAAAGCCGCCTGGGCGTCACCCGCCAGCACGAAAGCACGTGCCTGTTGGGGGCCTGCGCCGACGATCTTCAGCGCTTCGTCGCTCTGGGAAACCACTTCCGCGTATTGACCTTCGCGCAACAGCAGGCCGAGAACCTCCAACATGGCCTCCGGCCGTTGGGGGCTGGATGGATACTCGGAAACCAGCTGAGAATAAGCCCTGCGCGCCGAAGCCACGTTTCCCTGCTGGGCATGAATGCCTCCGATTCGCATGAGTGCGGCCGCCGCCATCGGTTCATCCGGGTAACGGGACAGGTAATCCGAGTAAAGCGCCAACGCCTCGGGAAACGCGCTCGCCTGGTATTTTTTTTCAGCCTGCTGGAAGAGCTGGTCCGCCGCCGCCCGGCTCTTGGGAATCGGCGCCAAGCCGGGCTTGGGCCTCGGTACGCAGGCCGAACAGATCATGGCCACTATCATGCAGACGAACAGGTAACGACAAAAGCGGTTGCTCATTCACCCCTCTTTTCCAACCATCGAGTTCGATTTCTGGCAGATGCACCGACCGCTGGTGTGTCTGGCAATTTACACGAGTATTCTCGTTTGTCAAAAGATTCTGGTTAGCGAGCGCACCGGGCATTTTTATTAGTCCGTCCATGGGGAATAGAAACGTTAAAGTTTTTAGGCAAACAGCAGATAGTGTAGCAAGAAACCATCCTTACAAGTGAATGGGGAGAACGGCCATGAAATGGTTGGCATACACGATTCTGCTGCTTAGCCTGGCCGTTGCCGCACCGGCATCGGCCCAATTCTACAAATTTATGGATCAGCAGGGCAACATACGATTTACGGACGATATCAACCAGGTTCCAGAAAACCAGAGGAGCAAAGCCCGCAGTTATGCCGCCGCTCAGCCCACCACCCCTGCCGCAACCGTGCCCGAAAATGGCGAAGAAAAGCGGGCGGCCGACCGTGACCCTGCCGATGGGTCCTCAGCGGACCCCGGAATGGCAGCCTCGGTCGAGGAGCAACCGATCGATGCCGCCAGGTCTCACCTCGAAAATCTGAAAAAGCAGGTCGATGCGGACTACCAGGCGCTCTCCAGGGAGAAGGACGCTTTAAGCAAAGAAAAGGAGGCCCCCAAAACCCGCGAGCAGGTCGTCGATTACAACAAACGGGTTGAAGTGTTCAACCAGAAAGCCGCGAGTTATGAAGCCCGCAGCAACGACCTGCGCAAGCAGGTGGAAACCTATAATGCACGGGTGATCGAAGAGAACGCCCAGCTATCCCAATCTTCAAAGAAGTGATGCCCCAACGGCAACGGGCGAGGCACCCCTCGCCTCGCCCGGAATGCCCCCGCCAGGGACCGACTCACAAATCTGGCCAACCTTGTATTTTCCGCCGAAGCAGTCTAATATATTAGATTAATTTGGATGCAGGAATGACGTCCCGATAACGGATACGCTATGTCCAATAATGAAGATTATAGCCTGATTCGCTATGATCCCCACCTTCAAGGCGTGCAAGGCTACCGGACGTCCGGGTCCATGCGGCCGGTGCCCGGCCGCGCATCCAGGTCGGCCGACCCCTACAAAAACACCGCTGACATGTCCAAGACCGGAACGCTCCGGACGGGCCAGCCGCATTTAACCTATTCACACAGACGAGCCGTCGAAACGTTTTCGGCCGCAGCCGTCGGGCAACTAGTTGACATTTTTATCTGATCCCCGTTAAGGTCGTTCAGCGCCGTCGACCGGCCCGAGTGCGTGCAACCGGCTGGTCGGCTGGCAGCGCCGGACAAGGGGTCAACATCACCCATAGCGGCCGGGAAGCTTTTCCCGCGATTATCTCCCATGCGACCTTTCACAGATTGAAAAGGAGATCCAGCCATGCCTGCAAGCAAGACTCAGTTTCCGAAGGGATTCAAAAAGGCGCTGGCCGTCGGCCGACCGCCGAACATCGTCAAGTTGTTTCCTCATTCTCAAGCCTTGATCGTCAGCGGCAAATACATCGATCGCGCCATGCTGATGAAGGGCCAGGCCATAGCCATTGCCGCCAACGGCCGCAACGCTTTCGTTATTCGCGGCGCCCTGCGTGCGGCCCAAAGGGCCAATGCAGCGCTCCTCATCGAAATCGCCAAATCCGAAGGCGGCGCCAGCGCCTACTGCGCGGTTAATTTCTGGAACATGGCGCAGCTGGTCGACGCGTTCTGCAACGAAATGGGCATTACCATCCCCGTCGCCGTTCACGCCGACCATTACGGCATCAAGGGTGCCAAGGATATCGAGGCTGCCAAGACTGAGATTCCTTCCATGTTCGATGCAGGCATCACCTCCATTGCGATCGATGCCTCGCATCTGCCGGATGACCAGAACCTGTTGGCGAGCATCGAACTAAGCCCTTACGTTCCGAAATGGGCCGGCCTGGAAACAGAAGTCGGCGAGATCAAGGGCAAAGAAGGCCTCTCCACGCCCGAAGAAGCCGTTTTCCTGATTCAGGGGCTGAACGCCCACGGCATCTTCCCCGACTGGATCGCCCTGAACAACGGTACGACTCACGGAATTGAAGCCAGCGACTCCGGGATCCAAGTGGATCTTACCAAACGGATTCATGAGGCCATCGCCAAATACAAGGTATCCGGAGCCCAGCACGGCACTTCCGGCAACAGTTCAGACCGGCTGAGGGATATCGCTGCCAGAACCCGCACGACCAAGGCCAACGTTGCGACTGCACTGCAGATGATTTCCTGGGGCCTGGAGGTGAACGATTACGGCAACGCCTTTCTGGACGACCAGGGTCAATTCGTCAAACGACCGGATTGCGGCGTAACCGCAGCGTTGTGGACGGAAATGGTGGCCTATGCCCAGGCGCGCAACTTGAAGGCGGGGGACTACAAGAAGCTCAACCTGCCCTTCGAAAACAAAATGCTGGGCCTGCCGCGCGAGGTGCGGCAGCGAATGGCCCAGGCAGTGGAAGACTTCGCCTACCACATGATGGTCGATGTCTTTAACGCCCGAGACACGGCGCCGCTGGCCATCGAGGCGATCCTGAAAGCCGGATCCTATACCCCGGGACCGAAGGCCCGGCGCACCGAAAAGGCCTCCGATTGGACGCCTGAAAAAATAAAGGAACGGGCTGCTGCCATCCAGCCGAATCAGGGACCTCGGGGAAACTTCGACGATTGACCCCTGACGCACAAAATGACCGGTCCCTCCTCTCGCCGCCGGGCGGCCGCGCACCAAGCGGAAAGAACAGGCGTTTCAGGCCGCCCGGCCGGACTTTTTTTATCTGATTCCCCCTGGGGTGTTCATTTTTAACTAAAGTCCTGGAAGCGGGCGGCCGATAATGCCCACAGGAGGGCTCCGCTATGCAGGTTACCCGCTATCAGATGCACAACGTACTGGAGTGCTACGGCAAGAAATTAAGCCGCACCCGTGGAACTGAAAACATTTCAAGTGGCCCTTCGAGAAAATCGACGGATGAAATGGCCCTTTCATCGGATACCAGTCGCATGGCCGCCATGGACAAGATTTCACGCCAGGTTCTAGATAAGGTCATGGATGTGGTGGCGCTTTCAGGCAACGGCAAATCCGGTCGGTATTCCATACCGGCCGATGATGCCGCTGCCGAAATCGCGGGGGAGCCGGCTTCGATGGAATTCACGCGCCACCCACCGGACGCCATCGAACGCCAGCGCACCGCCCGCTTAACCCTGGGCGATTCCTGAGAATAAGGAGGACGCCATGTTGGACATTGTCGGAGAAACCGTAGCTCAGCAAATGGCCCGCGTGATCCTTCCGGCCGGCGGCGCGGAGAAGGACGCCGGCACACAGAAAGTCGAAGCCGTGCGGGAAGTGCGGTCGGTGGAAGAGACCAACCAAAGCGAAAATGCGCGTTCGGATGCCGGCACGGGCGGAAACACCACGACTCGTAATCGACTGGAAGAAGGCAAAGTCATCGTCGAAAAATATGATGAAGACGGCCGATTGGTGCGGCGGACGCCGCCGGGGTTCTTGCCGTTTGGCGAGATCGCCTGAGAGCGGTTGTCAGCTGCATGGACGCACGGCGATGCCGCAACGTTTCAAGTAGGACTTGATTTCGGCAATGGTGTAACTCCCGTAGTGCACCATTGAAGCGATCAGGGCGGCATCGGCATGGCCGGCGGTGAGGACATCCCGTAGGTGCTCCGGCTGGCCGGCTCCCCCCGAAGCGATCACCGGAATCCCCGCCTGCGTAGAAATCAGTGACGTCAGGTTTAATTCATACCCTTCCTGCGTCCCGTCGGCATCGATGGAGTTCAGACAGATCTCCCCGGCACCGAGTTTCTCGGCACGCTGCGCCCATGCAACCGCGTCGATCCCTGTGCACGTCCGGCCGCCGTTGATCACGACTTCATAGCCGCTGGGGATTTCGGCGCTCCGGCCCGCCTGCTTGACGTCCATGCCCAATACGATACACTGGCTGCCGAATGCTTCGGCGCCCCGCGCGATGATATCCGGATTCCGCACGGCCGCCGAATTGACACTGACTTTCTCAGCTCCCGCCAGCAGCACCTCGCGCATATCCTCCAGCGTCCGGATGCCGCCGCCGACCGAGAATGGAATGAAAATGGTCTCGGCCACCCGGCGGACAACGTCGATCAGGATGCCGCGCCGCTCGTGCGAGGCGGTGATGTCATAAAAAACGATCTCGTCGGCCCCCGCTTCGTAATAATATCGGGCCATCGCGACAGGATCCCCGATATCCACATTGTCTTTGAAGCGGACCCCCTTGGTGGTGCGGCCGTCGCGGACATCCAGACAGGGGATGATGCGTTTGCTCAACATGGGCCATTCCTAATCGGAGGGATTCCAGGTACAGAAATTCTTCAACATCCGCAGACCGGGCCGGCCGCTTTTTTCAAGATGAAACTGGGTGGCCACCAGATGGCCCCAACCGATCACCGACGTGAAACTCAGACCGTAGTCGGAAGTGGCCAGAATCGCTCCCGGATCGTCCGGCACCGGATAAAAACTGTGCACGAAGTAAAATTCATCCTCCGGATCGACCCCTGCTAAAAAGGGGTGATCCGACCGGAAGCGAATCCGGTTCCATCCCATGTGGGGGATCTTAAGGACACGGCCGGTTTCATCCACAAGTCCGGCCGGGAAAGCCGTAACCCGTCCCGCGACCAGCCCCAGGCAGCGGGTATCGTTCTCTTCGCTGTGATTCATGATGATTTGGCAGCCGATGCAAATCCCGAGAATGGGTTTGCCCGCCGCCGTCTGCTCCGCCAGGACCTCGTCGAGGCCGAGCTGCTTCAGGCTGCTCATGGCGGCGCCGGCGGCGCCAACGCCGGGAAAAATAATACGCTGCGCTCGACGGATGGCGGCGATGTCGTGAGTGACGGTACACGGGAACCCCAAATGATTCACGGCGCGGGCAACGCTGGTCAGATTGCCGGCCTTGTAGTCAATGATCGCGATCACAATTGGATCTCTTCTGATTTGATGGTTTCCCAGATGCGGTCTTTTTCGTTCTGCGGCATGGATTCCAGGTCGCGACCGCTGTCTGCCGCCATCGCCTCCATGCGGCGGAAACGACGCTCGAACTTCTGCACGGCTGCCGTCAATGCCGTCTCCGGATGGACCCCGCCGAATCGGGCCACGTTCACCATCGTAAAAAGGATATCGCCGAACTCCAGCACCGCCTGGGCCGTGTCGTTGCGTTCCGCTGCGGCAGTGAATTCCGCCAACTCCTCCTGCAGCTTGGCGAGCACGCCCGGCAGGTCTTCCCAGTCGAATCGCACCCGTGCCGCTCGTTCCGAAACCGCGTACGCCCGCATCAATCCGGGCAGACCGGCCGGCACGGCATCCAATGCCGATGTCCGCCGGCCGGCGTCTTTTTCACCGCGCTTGATTTCTTGCCAGTTGCGCACGACTTCCGCGCTGTCCGTCACGCGCGCCGATCCGAACACGTGCGGATGCCGGCGCGTCATCTTCGCACTGATATCCCGGCAGACCTGTTCCAGGTCAAACTGTCCCTCTTCGGAATGGATCTGGGTGATGAAGAGGATGTGGAACAAAACATCTCCGAGTTCCTCGCGAATGTGCTCGGCATGGTCGGATGCAATCGCTTCCGCGAGTTCATAGGCTTCTTCGATCAGAAAACGCACCATGGAACGCGAGGATTGCTCGCGGTCCCAGGGGCAGCCGTTCGGCCCCCTCAACCGCTCGATGATGCGGATCAACTCATCCATCGCCACCGTTGCCCGGCTCATTTCAATGAGCTCCACGCCCGTTTCAGTTCATCCAACTTGGCGGCGAATTCGCGTTTGATGTCGTTTGAGACGACGGTGGCCAGTTTCTCGGATACGATGGATACATAAGGTGCCATGAGGGATTCCCGGATGAGGGCGGCGCCCTTCGGCAGAAACGCCGTAAGGGCCAGAAAAAGAACTGCAACGATCAATGTCCCCTTGATGAAACCGAAGACCACCCCGCCCAGCCGATCCAGCCAGCCCAAGAAGACGATCTTCAGCAGGTACTTGATGACGATGGCCAGCACGTTCACCAGCACCACCACGGTGCAGAAGATGATCAGAAACGCCAAGAGGTTACGGTAGGCATAGCTCGATACCACTCCGGACAGATAGCCGCCGACGACCCCATAAAAGGAATACGCGGCCAGGAAGCCTCCCAACACCCCGATAATCGACGAAACCTCTTTGACTAGGCCACGAAAAACTCCGCGCACCAGGCCGTAAACCAGTATAACGCCAACGATGATGTCAAACGCGTTCATGCGGCACTCGACGGTGAGCGGTTTCCACCACGCCCCCAGCGCATTCGCTTCCAGGAGCATTTGGTCCCCTAACAAAGCCATCCCGTGTCCGTCAAGGTAAAATTGACGGTTTGCATTTCCGAAGTTAGATGTGGTAATAATTTAAGATTCTAATCGGGGACGTCAGCCGCATGAGCCATCCGCATAACATCACCGTCTCATTTTCCGACAATGAACTCGCCCGCCAGCTGTTTGGGGAACATAATGGCCATTTGCAGCGACTGGCGGAGATCCTTGACGTACGCATCACCACCCGAGGCACGGCGGTCTTCGTCGAGGGCGAGCGAGTCCTGGCGGAGCTCGCGGAGAACCTTCTGAATCAGCTCTACGGGCTTTTGAAAGCGGGCTACCCGCTGCACCCGAACGACATTGAATACGCCACTCGTATGTTGAGCGGCAACGACCGCCTCAACCTGAAAGACGTCTTTCTAGACACGGTGTATGTCACGGCCAAGAAAAGCGTGATCACGCCGAAAAGCCCGGCTCAGAAAGCCTACATCGATGCCATCCGCAGCCACGATATTGTTTTCGGCATCGGACCGGCGGGCACCGGCAAGACCTATCTGGCCATGGCCATGGCGGTGGCGGCCTTTACCAAAGCCCAGGTCAGCCGGATTATCCTCACCCGCCCGGCGGTGGAAGCCGGCGAGACCCTGGGGTTCCTGCCGGGAGATCTGGCCGAAAAGGTCGACCCTTATCTGAGACCCCTCTATGACGCCTTGCACGACATGATGCGCTTCGAAAAATATTCGACGCTGATGGAAAAAGGGGTGATCGAAGTCGCTCCGATCGCCTTTATGCGCGGCCGGACGCTGAACGACTCGTTTATCATCCTGGATGAGGCCCAGAACACCACCTCCGAGCAGATGAAGATGTTTCTGACCCGTATCGGGTTCAATTCCAAGGCCGTGATCACCGGCGATATCACCCAGATCGACCTGCCGCGGGAGCGCACCTCGGGATTGATCGAAACCAAGAACATTCTGCAGGGCATCGAGGGCATCAAATTCGTCTTCTTCTCCAAACAGGACGTGGTGCGGCACCGCTTGGTTCAGGAGATCATCCGGGCGTACGAGGAACTGGATGCTCGCAGGCGGGGAACGCCAACCGATCTCCACCCGGAGGACGCTCGGAAGGAGCGGACATGACGTTCGACAAACGGTTCTCGCTGCCGCCCCTGCTGAATCAATGGCCCTTCGGCTTTCGGCTGGTGCTGCTGGCCGCCGTCACCCTCGCCTTTTCCCTCATCCTCTACCCGCGCATCATGGTGCCCCGGCAACAGTACGGGGTCGGGGATGTGGCTGAAAAGGACGTCAAGGCCCCTCGGGAGTTGCTCGTAAAAGATCAGGCGGCGACGGAAATCAAACGCCAGCAGGCGGTTCTGGAAGTGCTCACGGTCTACGACCAGGATAGCGAGCTGTCCGCCCGGCTCGCCCGAATGGTGGAGGAGGCCTTTGCCGACCTGCGCGCCATGCGCCGCGCCGCAATCACCAACCCGGCTCCCGGGCCGCCTGCGGCTGCAGACGCTGCAGCAGCGGCCGATGATGCCCGCAAGGCCTTCGAGGACAAAATCGGCATCCGCGTCAGCAGGGGCGCCTTCGCCGCGCTGGAGGCGGAGGGGTTTTCCAAGCGCATTGCCGACGGAATCGTGGAAATCATCCAGAAATTAATCGACAACGGCGTCGTCTCCACCAAGGAAAATTTGCTCAAGGATTTGGAACGAGGCGTCCTGCTGAGGGATGTCCGCACCCATGAAGAGCGGATCGTTCATGACTTCAAGCAGTTTTTCAGCCTGGATCAGGCCCGTTCGCTGGTTCGCAGCCAGGGCCAGCCCGTGCTTCGGGATCTGGATTATGCCATCGCAAACCTGGTGGTGGATTTCTGTCAGCGCCTGATCCAGCCCAACATCACCCTCAACCGCAGCGAAACCGAGCAGCGCAAGATCCGGGCGGCCGCCGACGTCAAGCCCGTTCTTTACAAAATCAAGCAGGGCGAGATGCTCCTGCGCGAGGGTGAACGGGTGAGCGAGTTGCACCTGCTCAAGCTTCAGGCCCTCGAATCCGAGGGTCGTCCCGAATCCTTCTTCTTGACCCTCTTGGGAGCGGCCGCTTTGATCGGCAGCCTGATCGCGGCGAGCCACATTCTTTTTTTCAGGCGCAGCCTGGCAATGAACGAAAACCCCACCCGGGCCGCCGTTTTAATGGCGTGCATCTTCATCTTTTTTCAGCTTGCAGCCCAGATCATGACGACCTTGGTCGGCGGGGCGATTCGCACCTCGCATTATGCCATTCCGGGAACATCCGCCGTCTTCCTGGTGCCGCTGGCAGCCGCGCCGATGATCATCTGCGTGTTCCTGAGACTGCCGGCGGCGCTCACCTTTGCGGTCGTGACGGCGGCGGGAACCGCGATGATGTTTGAAAATAGCCTGGCGATGTGCATCTTTTTCATGATCACCGGATGCATGGGCGCCTATTGGATCCGCACCTGCCGGGAGCGTAAGGTCTTCGTCACAGCGGGTCTCAAGACCGGTTTGCTCGGCGTCGCGTTGGCCGTGGCGGTCGACGTTTTCAACGGCCATCCGTCATGGACCGGTTGGGCCTGGAGCGGCGCTTTCGCGTTTATGGGAGGCGTCGGCGCCGGGGTGACCGCCGCCGGAGTGGTTCCGCTGGCGGAGATCGCCTTCGGCTACACCACGGACATCAGCCTGCTGGAGCTCGCCAATCTGGACCGGCCCATCCTGCGGCAGCTCATGATCGAGGCACCGGGCAGCTACCATCACTCGGTCATTCTGGGGTCCATGGTGGAAGCCGCCGCCGCGGAGATCGGCGCCAATCCGCTGGTCGCCAAGGTGACCGGCTATTATCATGACATCGGCAAGATCAAGAAGGCGCAATACTTCATTGAAAACCAGCGCAACGGCAAGAACAAGCATGATCGACTGGCACCGTCCATGTCCAGCCTGATCCTGATCTCGCACATCAAGGAAGGGGTGGAAATCGCGCGCGAGCACAAACTGTGTCCGGTCATCATCGACGGCATCCGGCAGCATCACGGCACCAGTCTCATCCGCTATTTTTTTGAGAAAGCCCGGCAGCTGAAAGGAAACGACCAGGTCAAGGAAAGCGATTTTCGCTATCCCGGCCCCAAACCGCAGACCCGCGAAGCGGCGCTGGTGATGCTGGGCGACGTGGTCGAAGCCGCCTCGCGGACCCTCGAGAATCCGACCCCGGCGCGCATCAAGGGCATGGTCCAGAGCCTGTTCAACCGCATTCTTTCCGACGGCCAGCTCGAGGAATGCGATCTGACCCTCAAAGACCTCAACAAGATCGCCGGCTGCTTCAACACCATTTTGAACGGAATCCATCATCACCGCATCGAATACTATGACCCGCATTCCTTCGCCGTCGAGAACGGCAAGAGTAAATTTAAAAATGGACATTCAGATCGCCAACCGTCAAAAACGCCACCGGATCTCACTGAGCCGGATGCGGCGGAACTCCCGGATCCTCCTAAACTCCTTAGGGCATCCTGAAGCCGAGCTATCCATCCTGTTGGTGGACGACCTCCAGATCGCCGCGATGAACCGGGCGTATCTGAGCCGGGAGGGTCCTACCAACGTCATCGCCTTTCCGATGCAGGAGGGACGGTTCGCCCATCTCAGCCCGCATCTCCTGGGGGATGTGGTGATTTCGGTGGACACCGCCTGGCGGGAAGCCCGAACGGCCGGCCTGGATCTGGAAGAGCGCCTCACCCAACTGGTCGCACACGGGCTGCTGCACCTCTGCGGCTATGACCACGAGCACGATGCGCGCGAGGCCCGCCGCATGGCCGCCAAGAGCCGGCAGCTGCTGAAAGCGATCCAGGCGGACGACCGGCTCAAACCGGGTCCAGCGAGGGCGATGGCCCGCGGGCCTCAAAAAAATTGACGACCGAAACCGCCGCGGTGGTTCCGGTTGCGATTCGTGCTGCAACCGTCGCAGCAGAGGGAGGACGGCATGTATGTACTGACATCGGCCGAAATGCAGACGCTGGACCGCCTGACCATCGAGCAATTCGGGCTGCCGGGCCGGCTGCTGATGGAAAACGCCGGCCGTGAGGCCACGCGTGTCTTTCTCTCTCATTTCGGCGAATCGGCGCGACAGGGGGTGGGCGTCATGGCCGGCCGGGGAAACAACGGCGGCGACGGATACGTCATCGCCCGCTGCCTGGCCCAGAGAGGTTACCCCGTCCGCGTTTACCTGCTGTCGGCCGCAGACCGAATTCAAGGCGACGCCGCCGCCAACCTGAAGCTCCTGCCGGCGGCGGGTGTTCCGGTGGTCCAAGTGCCGGATGAAGCAGCCTTCAGCCGTTGCCAGCGCGACATGCGCGCCGAAGCGGTCTGGGTGGACGCCATTTTCGGCACCGGCCTGCACTCGGAGGTCCGCGGCCTTTTCCGCCACGCGATCGAGTTCATCAACCAGCTGAACCGTCCGGTGCTGGCGGTCGACATTCCTTCGGGGCTCAGCGCGGATACCGGCCAGCCCTGCGGCGCCTGCATCCGCGCCCGCATCACCGCCACCTTCGCCTACCCCAAGATCGGACAGGTGATCTTTCCCGGCGCGGATTACACCGGCCGACTGGAGGTGGTCGACATCGGGATCCCGCCCGCCATGGCCGAGCGCATCCGGCCGCGCCAGTTCCTGTTGTCGGCCGAAGCCGTCCGGGGCTACGTCGCCCCGCGCCCGGCCGATGCCCACAAGGGTCGCACCGGGCACCTGCTCATCGTCGCCGGCTCCCCCGGCAAGACCGGCGCGGCCGCCATGACCGCCGCCGCCGCCCTGCGGCTCGGCGCCGGGCTGGTGACCCTCGCAACTTCCGCCAGCCTGCATGCCATCATGGAAACGCTGACCCTGGAAGCCATGACCGTGCCGCTGCCCGAAACGGGTGCCGGAACGCTGGGTCTGAGCGCACGCGCCACCATCCTCGATCTGGCGCAGGCAAAGTCCTGCCTGGCCCTCGGCCCCGGCTTGGGTCCGGCGCCGGAGACCGGTGAACTGGTTCGCGGGCTGGCCCATTCGTGCCCGATCCCGATGGTGATCGACGCCGACGGGTTGAACCATCTGGCCGGCGCAGTGGAAACGATCAAGAACCGGACGGTCGCGACCGTCCTCACCCCGCATCCCGGAGAGATGGCGCGCCTGCTCGGAACGACGGCGCCCGCCGTGCAACGCGATCGCATCGCCTGCGCCCGCGACCTGGCCAGCACCCTGAACCTGCATGTGGTGCTCAAGGGCGCCCGCACCCTGATCGCCCACCCGGACGGGACCGTCTACATCAATCCCACCGGCAATTCCGGCATGGCCTCCGGCGGCATGGGCGACGTGCTGACCGGCGCCCTGGCGGGTTTGATCGCTCAGGGCGTCCGGCCGGATCTGGCCGCCCGGGCGGCGGTTTATCTCCACGGCGCGGCGGCCGATCACCTAGCACGCAGCGTCGGGCCCTGGGGTTATCTGGCCGGCGAGGTGATTACCGCCCTGCCCGGACAAATCGCTGCCTTGTTCGCCGGGGGCTGAATGACGACCTCGGTATACCCGAAGGATGCGGTGCGAACGGTCACGACCGCCGGGGCCGAAGAAACCCGTGAGCTGGGAGGGTGGTTGGGACGGCTGCTGTCGACCCCCCTGGTCATCTTTCTACTGGGTGAACTCGGCAGCGGCAAAACCATGTTCGTCCAGGGCCTGGCGCGCGGGCTCGACGTCCCCCCCCACTATTACATCACCAGTCCGAGTTACACCCTCATCCATGAATACCCGGGCCGGCTGACGCTGCATCACATCGATCTTTACCGCCTGGACGTCGATCTGGATCCGGAGGATCTGGGCCTGAACGAGCTTTTGCACGGCAACGGCGTCGCAGCGGTGGAATGGGCCGACCGGCTGCCGTCCGATGCGGTTGCGGACCGGATGGAAATCCGGTTCGAGATCGGCGCGGGCGATCATCGCACGCTGCAGCTGCTGGCATATGGACAAGCGGCAACGAGTCTGCTAAAGGCGTTGGATCGCTTTACGGGCTCGTCGCCGGCAGAACCGGTTCGCGCCTGACGGCCCGAAGCAGCGGCAGCGATGCTCGATGCCGGTCATTTCGAGTCCGCAAATCGGAGGGAACCAATGGGATTGATCGTCCAGAAATACGGCGGCACATCGGTGGCCAACTTGGAGCGCATCCAGAACGTGGCCAATCGGGTGGTCCGCACCCATCAGCAGGGCAACGACGTCGTGGTCATCGTCTCGGCCATGGCCGGTGTCACCGACGGGCTCATCAACCTGGCCAGGAAGGTCAACGAAACCCCGGACAAACGCGAGCTGGACGCGCTGCTGGCGACCGGCGAGCAGACCACCGCCGCGCTGCTGGCCATGATGCTCCGGTCCATGGGGTTCCAGGCCCTTTCCTTAATGGGATTCCAGGTGGAGGTCCGCACCGATTTCTGCTATGGCAACGCCCGCATCCAGGACATTCGGGTCGACCGCGTGCGCAGCCTGCTCGCCGACCGCGCCATCGTGGTCGTTGCCGGCTTCCAGGGCTGCGACCCGGATGGCAACATCACGACGCTCGGACGCGGCGGGTCGGACACATCGGCCGTCGCCATTGCGGCCGCGCTGAAAGCGGATTGTTGCGAGATCTATACCGACGTGACCGGCGTCTTCACGGCCGACCCGAGCGTGGTGCCCAAGGCCCGCAAAATCGACAAGATCTCCTACGAGGAGATGCTCGAAATGGCCAGCATCGGCGCCAAGGTGCTGCAGATCCGTTCGGTGGAATTCGCCATGAAGTACAACGTGCCGGTGCACGTCCGATCGTCTTTTTCAGAGGAGGAAGGAACCATGGTCGTCAATGAAGACAACGGCATGGAACGGGTGGTGGTCTCTGCGGTGACCATGAACAAGAACGACGCACGCATCACGCTGCGGAAGGTGCCCGACATGCCCGGAATCGCCGCCAAGATCTTCAGCCCGGTCGCCGAAGCCGGCATCTCGGTCGACATGATCATCCAGAACACCCGCGCCAGCGGCAAGACGGACCTCACGTTCACCGTTCCCAAAGCCGACTTCAAAGCCGCCCTGGCGATCGAAAAGAAGGTGGCCGAGGACATCGCGGCCGAAGACGTGTTCGGCGACGAGAACATCGCCAAGGTCTCGGTCACCGGCGTCGGCATGCGCAGTCACCCCGGGGTGGCGGCGCGGATGTTCAATACCCTGGCCCGGGAAGGGATCAACATCATGATGATCAGCACCTCCGAGATCCGGATCTCGTGCCTGATCGAACAAAAGTACGCCGAGCTGGCGGTTCAGGCGCTGCACACGGAATTCGGGCTGGATGCGGCATAATCGTTCTCCGGTAGGGTCATCGAAACGCTCCTGCAGCGATGGATTCCATCACGCGACCCATCCCATGCCCCGTTTCACACCGGAACAGCTTATCTGGATCCTCGGACTGGCCTTGATCCTTCTGGGGCTGGCCCTCTACCGCATGTTTTTTCTCTTCTGAGGTCAGACCGGCGGTCTGCTTGACACCGCATTCGGTTGCAGTTAGAAATGCCGGGTCGACAATCAGCCGACCCGGGGAGGATGGAATGGATTATAAGCAGACGCTCAACTTGCCGACAACCGGATTTCCCATGAAGGCCAACCTGGCGCAGCGCGAGCCGGAACAGCTGGAGCAATGGGAGGACCGCCGACTCTACGAATCGATCCGCACCGCTTCCGCGGGCCGCCCGCGGTTTATCCTGCACGACGGACCGCCTTACGCCAACGGCCACATCCACATCGGAACCGCCCTGAACAAGATTCTCAAGGATATCATCGTGCGCTCCAAGCAGATGGCGGGATTCGATGCGGTCTATGTGCCCGGGTGGGATTGCCACGGCCTGCCGATCGAGCATAACGTCGACAAGGAACTGGGTGAGAAGAAAAAGAGCCTCACCCGCTCTCAGGTGCGCAAGCTCTGCCGCGCCTATGCCGAGCGGTTCATCGACATCCAGCGCAGCGAGTTCAAGCGCCTGGGCGTCATGGGGGATTGGGCCCACCCGTACCTCACCATGAACTACGAATACGAGGCGATCATCGCTCGCGAGTGCATGAAATTCGGCCTGTCCGGCGACCTGACCCGCAGCAAGAAGCCCATCCACTGGTGCTTCACCTGCCAGACGGCGCTGGCCGAGGCCGAAATCGAATATCAGGACGAATCCACTGACTCGATCTTCGTCAAATTCGCCCTGGCCGACGATCTGTCGGCGGACGTTCCCGCGCTGACGGGCAAGACGGTCTACGTCGTCATCTGGACGACCACGCCCTGGACCCTGCCGGCCAACCTGGCGATCGCACTGCATCCCGATTTCGAGTACGTCGCCGTGGACGCGGGTCGGGACGAGGTCTACGTGCTGGCCCGGGACCTCGTGGAGCCCTGCATGGCAACCTTCGGGCGGCCGGCCTATTCCATCCTGGCCCGCCTCGATCCGCGACAGCTCGAGCGCAAGCACTGCCGCCATCCCTTCTACGACCGGAAATCGCTCATCGTGCTCGGCCGGCACGTGACGCTCGAAGCCGGCACCGGCTGCGTACACACCGCCCCGGGCCACGGCCGCGAGGACCATGACGTCGGCCTGGAATACGGACTCGATGCCTATTCGCCGGTGGACGACCGCGGCCGGTTCACTCCGGAGGTCGAATTTTTCAACGGGCAGTTTGTGTTCGACGCCAACTCGCAGATCCGCGCAAAGCTCAGCGAAACGGGCGCGCTGGTCCAGGCCGGCCAGCTCGCGCATTCCTATCCGCACTGCTGGCGCTGCAAGCAGCCCGTCATCTTCCGAGCCACGCCGCAGTGGTTCATCTCCATGGACAAGACCGAGCTGCGGCGCAAGTCGCTCGACGCCATCGACCGCGTGCAGTGGATCCCCGCCTGGGGCCGCGAGCGCATCTACGGCATGATCGAAAACCGGCCGGACTGGTGCGTCTCCCGTCAACGCGCCTGGGGGGTGCCCATCACGGTCTGTTATTGCGCCCGGTGCGAAACCCTGCTCCTGAACGAGGAGATCATCGACCGCGTGGTACGGATGTTCAGCGAACACGGGGCCGATGTCTGGTTCGAACGCGACCTCGCCCAGATTCTGCCGCCCGGCGTGCGCTGCCCCCAATGCGGGCACGACGGCTTTATCAAGGAAACCGATATCCTGGACGTTTGGTTCGACTCCGGTGTCAGCCATGCGGCGGTGCTTGAGGTGCGCAAGGACCTGCGCTGGCCGGCGGACCTCTATCTGGAGGGCAGCGACCAGCACCGCGGCTGGTTCCACAGCTCGCTGTTGACCTCGGTCGGCACGCGCGGCCGCGCCCCCTATGACGGCGTGCTGACGCACGGCTTCGTGGTGGACGCCGAAGGCCGTAAAATGTCCAAGTCCCTCGGCAACGTGATCGCGCCCAAGGAGGTCATCGACCGCTACGGCGCCGAAATCCTGCGGCTGTGGGTGTCCGCCTCCGACTACCGCGAGGACATTCGCATCTCGGACGCCATCCTGGCCCAATTGAGCGATGCCTATCGGCGCATCCGCAACACGCACCGCTTCATGCTGGGCAATCTCTACGACTTCGCCCCCGAATCGGACGCGGTGGCGCCGGAGCAGATGCCCGAAATCGACCGGTTCACCTTGCACCGGCTGCAACTGCTGGTGGAAAAGGCGCGCCGGGCCTATGATCTGTACGAGTACCACACCATCTTCCATGCCGTGCACAACTTCTGCGCCGTGGACCTTTCGGCGTTTTACCTCGACATCCTGAAGGATCGTCTTTATACCTCGCCGGCCAAATCCCGGGCACGGCGCAGCGCCCAGACCGTGCTGTCCGCCCTGACCGATACCCTCTGCCGCCTGATGGCCCCGATTCTGCCGTTTACGGCCGAGGAGATCTGGCAGCACATGATGGCCGCACCGGACCGGGTGCCCAGTGTCCACCTGGCTCAGCTGCCCGCGCTTCAACCCGAGCGGATGGATGCGCCGCTCGCCGAACGCTGGGAGCAGTTGCTGGTGGTGCGCGGCGAGGTGACCAAAGCGCTCGAGTCGGCCCGCGCCCAAAAGCGCATCGGTCACGCCTTGGATGCGGCGGTGACGATCTCGGTCGACGACGGGCTTTACGACCGGCTGGCGCGCTATGCGGAGGAGCTGAGGTCCATTTTCATCGTTTCGGCCGCCGAGCTGGTTAAAAACCAACCGCTGGAAGGAGCGTTTGAGAGTACCGAGATCAAGGGACTTAAGGTCCGGGTACAGCCGGCCGCCGGCGAGAAGTGCCACCGCTGCTGGGTTCACGAAACGTCGGTGGGGCAGAACCCGGAGCATCCGACGATCTGCGCGCGCTGCACGCAGGCGCTGGCCGTTTAGCGGCGGCCGCATGATTTCGACCGTTAGACCCGATGAGCGGTGAGCCGATGGTCTCTCCAAGAATCACAGTGATCGGCATCGTGGCCGGCGTCGTGTTGATTCTCGACCAGGCGACGAAAGCCTGGGTACTGGCGAACCTGCCCCTCGGCGGCAGCATCCCCGTCATTCCCGGCTTTTTCGACCTCACCCACGTTCACAACCCGGGCGGCGCATTCGGCTTCCTGGCCGGCATGAGCGCTGAAATCCGCAGCCTGCTGTTCGTCGCGGTCTCTCTGCTGGCTGCCGGTCTGATCTTGTATTTCTACTGGCAGACCCCCGTCGGCCAGCGTGCTCTGGCCGTCGGCCTCGCGCTTCTTTTCGGCGGTGCGATCGGCAACCTGGTGGATCGGATCCGCTTCGGCATAGTCGTCGACTTTCTCGACCTCTATGCCGGCGACCTGCACTGGCCCGCCTTCAACGTGGCGGACAGTGCCATTAGCATCGGCGTCATTATTTTTGCCTATCACATTTTATTCCGCAAAATTCGGCTGGATTCATGAAGATGCCGAAAACAGGCATCGATTCCATCCGATCGGATGTCCGGCCATGGGTGAAATCAGCTACCAGGATCTCAACGCCTATTTAACGCAAATCGGGACGCCATCCGACCGCCCTCCGGCCCCGGTCCACCTCATTCATGGCGAAGATCTCCTGGTCCGGACGGCCTTCGAGGAAATCCTGCGGCGCCTCCTTCCGGAAGCCTCCGGAAGCCTGAATTACGAACCGATGGACGGCGCCGCCGCCTCTGCCGGAGATGTCATCGCCAGCATCAACACCTACTCGTTGATGGGCGGCGTCAAGGTGGTGGCACTCAAGGACGCGCGCCTGTTCCACGCCAAAGACACCGTCGCCAAGCTCCTTGACAGCGCACGCAGCGCCCGGATCGACGGTGATCTGCCACGGGCGGCGAAGCACTTCCTGGCCGCGTTGGCGCAGATGAATCTTTCCCTGGGGGACCTGCATGCATCCAACCGGTCGGCTCAGTTGCCAGACGGCTACGATGCCGGCGAAGACGACGGCTGGATCGACGCCATCCTCGATCATTGCACCAGCGCCGGGCTGAGCGTCCCGTCGGCAGGGGACGGCGCCGGCATTCTCGAACGGGCGATCGAAAACGGTTTTCCGAAAGGCCATCACCTCGTCATCACCACCGATCTGATCGACCGGCGTCGCAGCCTTTATAAAATCATCAGTGAACGAGGCGTCGTGATCGACTGTACGGTGCCGAAAGGCGACCGCCGGGCCGACAAAGAGGCCCAGGAGGCCACCCTCGCCGATCATATGAAATCCATTCTGGAGGCGGCCGGCAAGACCATCAGCCGCGAGGCGTTTCTATCCCTCTGCGAGATGACGGGCTTCGATCTCGGCACGTTCGGGAACAACCTCCAGATCCTGATCGACTATGCCGGCCAGCGCCGGGCGATCACGGTCGAAGACGTGGGTGCCGCCCTCACGCGTACTAAAAAGGATCCGTTGTACGAGCTGACCAATGCCGTGACGGATCGCAACTGGGACCGCTCCCTGTTTTTCTTGGACGCATTGTTGGCCGGTGAAATCCACGGGCTCCAGGCGCTTGCGGCCGTCACCAATCAAATCCGCAAGCTGCTGGTGGCCAAGGATTTCACCGAAAGCCCGGCCGGTGCGGTCTGGCATCCGGCAGCGACCTATCCCCCGTTTCAAAAAAGCGTCATGCCGGCCGTCGTCGCGTTCGACCGCGAGCTGATCGAGCGGATGGGCGCATGGGAGGCGACCCTGGCCAGCGTCCCGGCCGAAGGCAAGAAAAAGAAAAAGCCCGCCAGGGCAACGACCGACCTTCAGCTGGCCCGCAACCCGAACAACCCGTTTCCGGTCTACCAGACGCTGAAGAAAGCCGACCGCTTCAGCCGCACCGAATTGTTAAGCGCGCTGGAGGCGCTGGCCGAGGCGGATGTCCGGCTCAAGTCTTCAGCCCTCAATCCGCGGCTGATCCTGGAGCGGGTCGTGCGGCAGATATGCTCGCCGACGGCTGGTGGCGGCGCGCTGCGGCCGAAAACCCGCCCCGCCGCTAAATGATCGGGCCGCATGGAACATAGTTTATTGCTGGAGTCATTGAATCGACTTCTGTGGGAGCAGGCCGCACCATGGGTTTCATCCGACAGCAGGAAGAAAAACTGGCGGCGCGGTTTTTGCGCTGGCAGCATGAAAAACAGAAACTGCCGGTTCCGGGGGAAAGCGACCTGAAGCGTCTGGCGGCCGATATTGTGGATGAAGCTCACCGCATCGGACGCGAGCGCGGCGGCAACCTTCTCGACATCATGAAAGAGTTGGTGCAGGATTTCTTCAAGAAGAAATAGAGATATTACTCCGGCAAGTAAACAGGTTCAACTTGAGCTGATGTTCGGCGGGGCGGGTTTTCGGCCGCAGCGCGCCGCAACCCCGCCGCCCGGGATGAAAGGAGAGCCCCATGACGACGAGCTGGAAAGATAAATTGTCCTGCGCGACCGAATGCCATCGCTGCCACCAGAAACTGGGGCCGAAAGACACGCGGATCCTTTCGGTCTACGACCATGAGCCGATCTGCATGCCCTGCAAGCGTGAGGAAGAAAAGCGGCCCGACTACGAACCGGTATCGAAAGACGCGATCGGCATGTGCCTGGCGGATGTCGAGGTCGCCTACGGCGACCCCGGCGGGTACTGCTACCACCACTTCTATCCGTTCACGTGCAGCTGACGACCTCCACCAACGCTGTCACACCGTTCATTCCATCGGCACGTCTACCGGGCGCCAGGTTAAAAACTCCACTGGACCGGGTTGTTGTCGAGCGCATCGGTGACCGTACGGCTGATGGTATCCATCTCGGCCCGATCGGCAGCCGAAAGGGCCAGCGTTGCAGCGCGGGCGTTTTCAGCGACCTGCCCGGCACTGCGGGCGCCGGCGATGGCGCACACGCCCGGATGACTGATCACCCACGCCAGGGCCAGCTGTCCCAGTGAAACGCGGTTGCGGTCGGCGATCGGCCGCAGCCGCTCCAGCGCCGCCTGCACCCGGGGATAGATGTCCGGCTGGAAAAGGCGGTGGCCCCTGCGGTGGTCATCCTTGGCAAAAACCGGCTGAGCGCCGAACCGTCCGGTCAGAATGCCCTGGGCCATGGGGGAATAGGCCAGTACCGTGACGCCGCTGGCTGAGCAGAAGGGCAAGGCGTCATTTTCCACCTGCCGCCAGAAAAGAGAATACGGCGGCTGCAGGCTTTCGACGGTCCCGAAGCGGGCGGCCTCTTCGATCTGGGCGCGCGAAAAATTGGAAACGCCGATCGCCCGGATCTTGCCCTGGGACTTGAGGTCGTTCAGCGCCCGCATGGTCTCCTCGATCGGCACCGGCCGGCTGCCCCATGCCCCGGAGGGCCAGTGGATCTGATACAGATCGATGGTGTCGGTCTTGAGGTTTTTCAGCGAACGGTGGCACGCCGCAATGACCTGGTCATACTTGAGGTGATTGGAAAAGACCTTGGTCATATAGACCACCTGACTGCGGATGTCGGCCGTCGCCGCCGCCAGCATGCGCTCCGAATGCCCCTTGCCGTACATAACGCAGCGCGCAGGGCCCGGCGGGTTTCGCGGTCGTCGATCCCCGCCCACATCTCCTTTCCGGCCTGCCACATGCCCATCACGATCGGATAAATGCGAATTCCCGATTTTCCCAGCTGCCGTTTCGTTTCCATCCCAGGCTCCTTTGGCTCCATTGTTGTCGTTAGCGCACACATTATTACTCAGGCAAGTAAACAGGTTCAACTTGAGCTGAGGTTCGGCGGGTCGGGTTTTCGGCCGCCGCGCGCCGCAACCAAATTTTCAATAGATCCTGCCACGCCCCCAAGCCGTCTAGAGGAACCGCGCGCAGGCAGAGACGGCCGACGGCTGCGTGGGCATCGGACCTCCGGGGCTGTCCGGAACCATATGAAGCGGGCTGGCTGCCGTACGCTGGTTCATTGAACGGATGGTTGCGGTGCGCGGCGGCCGAAAACCCGACCCGCCGTTGATTGATATGGCCGCATTGAACATATTTTATTGCCGGAGTAATAGCGACGGTCGTGGCAAAACTCAAGGGGTCGCGCGGCGGCCGGACCGATTGACAGGCGGCCGGACGGGTCCTATATCTGACTCTGGACGTTGGCAACCTAACCAAGGCGATCCTTCGGTGTATCTGGCACGAAAACGCATCCGCGGCAAAACGCATTACACCATCCGGGAGTCCTACCGCGATGCAGATGCTTATCTTTGCCGCGATCTTTTTGATCTGGGGTGTGCACCGGAGCGGTTCATCGTCTACCCGGGCGGCAATGCCTTCTACATCGACGCGGTCGTCGAGGACGGGATCCGGTCGCTCGGGTCGGAACCCGCACCGGAGGACATGGAGAATCTTTTCTGGCCTTTCCTGAAAGCCGACATCCGCCGGAAGCTCGAACCGTTCCGCCGCCGGGAGCGCCAGTCCCAGAGCCGCCGCAGGCCTGCGGAAGCATCCGCAAACGCCGATGTGCATATCTTTGATCGACGCCGCATCCACTTTCTCAAGACGGGGCAGATGGACCCGCGTGCGCTGGGCCGCATCCCCGCATCGCTGCTCCGTCCACTCCGCAACAAATCCCGCGACGAGATCGAACAGGACTTCATGGGGATGGAGTCCATTCTGCGGCCGCGCGATTACAAGGCCTATACGTTCGCGATTTTCGACTTGCAGCAATTCTTCCACCAGCGCTTCGTTAAGGGCCACCCGGAGTTCCTCGACCCGGATGAAGTCGACGGCTGCTTCGTTGAAGAGATCTGCCGCCTGCATCGCGACGATTCCTTCTGGGCCGGCATGGACAGCGGCGGCCGTTTGAGTGATTACCTGGTGCGCTATGCCGTCATGTACTTCGACCACGACTATACCTCGCCGTCGCTGGCGGAAGAATACCTCCGGGACTTCATCAACCGGCACCGCATGTACCAACCGCCGCCGGTGGTGGCCATCCGCATGGAGGAGATGACGGCCGTTTTCGAAAAGAGCCGGGAGGCGCTCAAAAAGATGAATCGACGCGACCTCGGACGCCTTTATCGGCGCAGAGCCCAGCAACTGCATCCCGACAAGGGCGGCGACCATGAGCGCTTCGTGAAGCTCAACGAAGCCTA
>JALOPB010000451.1 GCA_025454115.1 Desulfobacterales bacterium
TGAAACGTATCTGTTTAATAGATTGACCCGGTTGCGTCCGGGAAAGGCCTACGAGCTGATGTGCCATCCCGGCTATTTTCAACCGGCCGAGATGACGGACAAGCGACTGATGGCCTATCATGATTGGCAGGGTGAACTGGATGCGCTCTGTTCTCCGGCGGTGATCGAATTCCTTCGCACCCGGAAGATAGAATTGATCGGTTTTCGTAATTTGGGGAATTGCGGACCCATAAAATAGGTTTCGATATGGATAATCTATTCGTCAGTATTGTAATGCCTGCGCACAATGAGGAAGCGGTTATCGAGAAATCAATAACCAAAATGTCAGAAGTATTAAAAGGAATAGACGTCCATCGATTCGAGATCATCGTCGTCGATGATGGGAGCCGAGACCGGACCTTCAGCCTGGTGACAAAAATCAGCGCGGAAGCGCCACACGTAAAAGGGGTGCAGCTCAGCCGAAATTTCGGCAAGGAATCAGCATTGCTGGCCGGTTTGAAGACCGCCCGGGGGGACGTGGTCATCACCACCGACGCCGATTTGCAGCACCCGCCGAAATTCATCCCGCAATTGCTGGATCAATGGCGTGATGGAACCAAAATCGTGCACGCTGTCAAACGGGACCGCTCGACCGATGGATGGATCGTGCGGCTGCGCGCCAGGATATTCAATTCCTTGTGTTCCAGGCTTGGAGGCATCGATCTAAGAAATTCGTCCGACTTTAAACTGCTGGATCGATCGGTCGTCGATATTCTCGTCCGTGAACTGCCGGAGCGTGAGCGGTTTTATAGAGGCTTGGCGGAATGGGTCGGTTTCAAACAGGCCACTATCTATTTCGACGTCGATCCCCGCAAGGACGGGCAGGGCAAATGGTCGTTGGCCGCCTTATTGAACTTGGGGGTGACGGCAACGGTTTCTTTTTCGATCGCCCCGTTGCGTATCGTCACTTTTCTGGGGGCGCTGACGTTGCTTTTCGGCGTCGTTGTGGCGGCGGACGCGGTGTGGTCCTGGTTTCATGGAACGGCGGTATCAGGCTTCGCCACCTTGGAGATTTCGCTCCTGCTGCTGGGCAGCTTTATCATGATCAGTCTCGGGATCGTTGGAGAGTATATCGCGAAAATTTATCAGGAGGTTAAAAGACGACCTCCTTTCATCATTGCGAACACCTGCGGCACCGGCGGCGGGGTTAACGAGAAGGATCGAACCTCAGGGGAAGATCGTTAACTCGGTTGCACTCTGTTTCAGCGAAGGCATACGGGTTTGTCGAACGGATCGAAGCATAAGTTTTTGATCATCTCATGGAGCTATCCGTGGCCGGAGTCGCTGGGAGCGAGCATGCGGACTCTGAACTTCGCGCGGTTTTTCAAGCAGTACGGCGACGTCGATATCGTCTACTCGCAAGGCGCTCTTCCCGATCCCATCGAACCGCATTTTTTTTCCGGTAATTATCATGTGGAGAAAGAGCCGTACCCGGAGGATATTTCGGGGCGGGTTCTTCTGGCCGCGAAAGGAACTCCCTACCCGATCGCGGAGTACGGCAGAGATTCGCTCGGCCGGCTGTTTGGGCTGATCGAAGCCAACGATTATAGCGCCATTCTCGCCCGGTACTGCCAGAGCACGAGCGGGCTTTTCAGGTTGGCGGAGAAATATAGGCGTCGGACCATCGTGGACATAGACGATATCCTGTCAGGTGCAGCCTATGGTTCCTATTTCAACGGGAAGCAGGGGATCCATCGAAAAGTTTTTCGAGCATTGAACCGGAAGCTGCTGGAACGCTATGAAAGGAGATGCCTGAACTTCGGCGCTGCTCTTTTTTGTTCGGAGCTTGACCGAAAGAAGCTCGACCGGAACGGAAGCGGCAACACCTTTGTCGTTCCAAATATTTATGAAAACCGCTCGTTCGAAGCGTATGCGTTCGGCGATGGCTATCAACAGACCAATACCCTGCTGTTTGTGGGGACGTTGCATTATCCACCGAACATCGAAGGGTTGAAGTGGTTCATTCAAACGATTTTCCGAAAATTCAAAAGCAAAGTCCCTGACGCCAAATTGATCGTTGTCGGCCATGCTCCTGCTCCTGAAGTCAAGGTGTTGTGCGAGCGGGAAACGGGGGTCGAGCTGCATGCGGATGCCGCCGATGTCCGGGAATACTACCAACGATGCCGGGCCGTCGTCGTTCCGCTGCTGTCCGGCGGCGGTACCCGGATCAAGATTCTCGAGGCCGCCATGACCAAAAGGCCGGTTTTGTCCACGCCGCTGGGGCCGGGAGCTCCTGCTTTTCGATACGGCTGAAGACTTCAGCCTCAAGTATGATGAGCTCTCCGATCAGAGGGTCTATAAAAAGATCGTGGAATGCGCGTATGAGGTCGTGAGAGAAAAATATTCCAGAGCAAGGTTCGATTTGTCAATGCTACAGGTTCTGGGGCATTTGGATAGAAATTCCTATGTAATATCAGTATGCTGACATTGCCACCGGATTGATATGGCGGTGGTAGACTTGGGTTTCGGAGAGGATTATAAGCACGCTACAAAAAATGGTTATGTATTCATCTTCCCAACTATGAGAAAAAAAATATACTTAATAGTTGATCCAAGCCCACCAACTATTAGAACAATTAAGTAACAATAACGTTAAGTTGCCCTTCGTCTGCAATTGAAAAGTTAACCGCATTTTGTTAGGCATTCATTTTGCTTAGCCGTTTAAAGACATGTTTTAGGCTATTCGGTTGCACTTATAAATAAAATGCAAAAAAAGGAGAAAATGGGCATGGTCAAGAGACAGGGTAATCTGATGCGGCGTTTAACATTCTTCTGTGCGGTTGGCTTTTTCGTTCTGTCCGGTACCACGACTCAAACACCCTCGATTTCGACTCAAGGGGCGCTTGATTTCGGTGTGGTGGTCATACCGCAAACCGCCCGCACCCTCTCCCGAACGGTAACGATTACTAACTCCGGCACCGCTACTCTCACGGTCGGCCAGATTGAATTGCAGCAGCAGTCCGGTACGCCTTCCTTTGTGATTGCAAACGATAGTTGCTCGAATACCAGCATCGCCGCTTCCTCAACCTGCCAGGTGGCTGTTCAGTTCACCACGGGGCCAACCTCCGTGCAGAACGATATCAGCAGCGTTCTCAATATCCCGTCAAACGACGCCGCCAGCCCCAAGCAGTTGCAGGCAGTTGCAAAAATTAGGAAATACTTCGTCAACATCAACGAGGTGAGCAGAGAGCAATGTTCTTCTGGGAACAAATTGCAGCTTTTTGTGTCCGTTACCAATGGCAATGACCTTTTTGTTAATGGTCTTACAGACGCCAATTTCGAGCTCTTTGAGGGAAGCACCCAAAAAGCTTTTTCACCTGTTTCCGTATTGGCACCGCCCGGCCTTACCGTCAGTTTGCTGCTGGACAACAGCCCGAGCATTACGGATCCAGCACTTATCGCAGATGCCGCACAGTTCTTTATCGGCGAGCTGAATGACAACCAGGATGAAGTCCGGATTGTCAAATTCTCGGTAGATACGCAGTCCTCGCCGGCATCCGGGTTTACCGCAGTAACCGCAGCCAGCAAGGTTGCTTTGAATGCATTCCTGGGTTCTCCGTTCACCGGGGATACGAGCGGAACGGATCTTTATGGAACGCTCTTTAACGCCGTAGGCGATTTTTCGGTTGGAACCAAATTGCGGCGCGCCATCGTCCTGCTGTCGGATGGCTATGACGACTTTGCCGTCAAGACCAAAACATTGGATGAGGCCATTGCGCAAGCGTTCAATGCCGGCATCCCGGTATTCACGATCGCCATCACTAAAGCGGTCGTGCCCAAACCGGAAATCATGAAGGAAATTGCGCTGCAGACCGGCGGCGCCTATTTCGAGGCCGCGGACGAATCAGAATTGACAGCCATCTATGGCAAGATCGTCGCGATTTTGGCCGACCAGTACCTAATCGAGTACGTCACCAGTGCCGGAGTCGGACCGATCACGCTTTACGTCGATGTCCTGGAAGGTGTTACCGTCGTGGGTGAAGCCGCCAGGGATGCTTTAGGCTGCCCATGATCGGCGTCGGCCTTCAATAAATGGGGGGAGCTTCGTAAGAAGCTCGGCGCTGATGGCGCTTTGAAGGCTATCTAATAAAATGATTCAATAAGCATCTTTTAAAAAAATAGCGATTGAAAAAGGGCGGAGTGAGCAATCACTCTGCCCTTTTTTATTCCTGTTCTCGGAGGAATCTCTATCAAGAGATCCCATCGGTATCTCGTGAAGAAAGTCAGGTGTTCGAGTTACAAAAAAGCGACTGTGTAAATAGATTTATATTTCTGGGATTTTATATGCCCAATAAAAACGGGAGCGAGCTCTGCACAGACAATTATCTTGATCTAACTAATTGTAATAACGATTAAAAAATTGTTAGCCGAGGGAAGGCATGTTTATTGCTGAAATATGCAATTTACCAATCTCAATGGTGCCGTGAGCCATAACCGAATTCAGACCTGAGGATGGCCGTATGCAATGCCGCCGGGCCGCTCTATGCTTGATTTTGTCAGCAACCTGTTTTGTCATGGCTGCTCTGTTTGGAATTTCC
>JALOPB010000452.1 GCA_025454115.1 Desulfobacterales bacterium
GTTCAGCAGACGCGGCATCCGGGCGGCCTGGTAGAGCGTCGCATGAAATTCCCAATTCAACTCGCTCCAACGAGTCTGATCGTTTTCGCTATCCATAATATCTAAAACGCCTTGGGCGCGAATCAGGTCGGCTGGGCGCAGGCCGGGGATCGCGCGTTCGAGCGCTTTGGTCTCCAGAGCGATGCGCATGGTGTAAATCTCATCGACGTCCTCCCGGGAAAGCTCCGACACCATCGCACCCCGGTTCGGTGAAAACGTGATGAGTCCCTCGGTTCGCAGCTGCACGAGGGCCTCACGCACCGGGATCTTGCTGATGCCGAATTCCTCCGCGATGCGATCCTGACGCAGCGGCTCCCCGCTTTGGTAACGACCTTGGAGGATGGCCGCCCTCAACGCATGGGTGATCATCTCGGGGGTGTTGCCGGGAATCTTGGGGGAAACGAGTGATTTCGAAGTCATGGCAGAATAGTATAATCGTATACGATTAGTGTCAACCCTTTTCTTCATAGGATCGCTTCAAAGCCTATTATTACTCCGGCAATAAAATATGTTCAATGCGACCCTATCGCTCATCGGCGAGGCAAGTCTTTCACTGGATGGGTTCAAAGGTTGCCGTGAAATGCCTCAGCACCGGCGGCTCCCGAATGATACGAACGCCCCGGATCCCATCCCGTTTGGCGAACACCTCGCCGACGCACTCGACCACGTAGTCCATGTGGCTCTGGGTGTAGACCCGCCGGGGGATCGCCAAGCGCACCAGCTCGAGCAGGGCCGGCTGGAACTCCCCGGCCACCGGGTCGGTCCTGCCGAACATGACGCTGCCGATCTCGCACGTGCGGATGCCGCCTTCCAGGTAAAGCGCGCAGGCCAGCGCGTGGCCGGGGTACTGGGATGGCGGGATATGGGGCAGGAACTCCTTCGCGTCCAGGTAAACGGCGTGGCCGCCGGCGGGCTTGTACACCGGCACCTCCAGCGCATCCAGCTTCTCCACTACGTACTCCGTCGAGCGGATGCGGTATCTGAGATAATCCTCGTCCACCACCTCTTCGAGCCCCTGAGCGAAGGCCTCGAGGTCGCGGCCGGCCAGTCCACCGTAGGTGGGAAACCCTTCGGTGACAATGAGGATGTTGCGCGCCTTGCGGGCCAACTCGTCGTCGTTCACGGCCAGGAAGCCGCCGATATTGACGAGCCCGTCCTTCTTGCCGCTCATGATGCATCCGTCGGCATAGGAGAACATCTCCTGAGCGAGCTGCCGGACCGAACGGCCCTTGCATCCCGGCTCGCGCATTTTGATGAACCAGGCGTTTTCCGCAAAACGACACGCATCGATGAAAAATGGAATCCCGTAGGAACGGCACAGCTCGGACACCCGGCGGATGCATCCCATGGACACCGGCTGTCCGGCGCAGGAATTGTTGGTCACCGTCATCATCACCAGTGGCACCTGTTCCGGGCCTTTTTGTTTGAGCAGCCGCTCCAGGGCAGCCATGTCCATGTTGCCCTTGAAGTCCTTGACCAGCGCGGGCATCAGCGCCTCTTTCACCGGAAGATCCGTCGCTTCGGCTCCGCTGACCTCGATGTTGGCGCGGGTCGTGTCGAAATGGGTGTTGTTGGGGATGATCTTTCCGGGGCCCCCCAGGATCGCGAAAAGAATTTTCTCGGCCGCCCGGCCCTGGTGCGTGGGGATGATGTGCTTGAGCCCGGTGAGGTCTTTTACTGCCTTCTCGAAGCGGTAGAAGCTCCGCGCGCCGGCGTAAGATTCGTCGCCGTCGATCAGCCCCGCCCACTGCCGGGCGCTCATGGCCGAAGTGCCGCTGTCGGTCAGAAGGTCGATGAGCACATCTTCGGCCCGCACGCTGAAGAGGTTGTAGCCGGCCTTTGCCAGAATCTGCTCGCGCTCCCCGCGCGTGGTCATGCGCAGGGGTTCGACGGTTTTAATCTTAAACGGTTCGATGATGGTTTGAATAGCCATGAATTACCCGATGGTTAGATGGTGTATGTTCGAACGGACGGATCCGCCGCCCCCTCCGTTCAGTCCTTATAACCAGACAACTTGAAATTATAATATGCTATATGACACGCAGACCCGATGCAAGCGTAGATATAGGTGACACGTATGCCTGACGCCAATTCACCATCCTCCGAGGGCCACACGATCGAGGATATCATCCTTTCCTATGGCTCGCGCGGCATGGATCGGGTGCGGGGAGCCCTTCCGGCCGACTATTGCTCGCGCGCCGCCCGCATCGACGGTCCCATCGGCGCGATTGCGCTTTACCGGGTTCTCGAACACCTGGGGTATGAGCCGGTCTTCGGCTGCGCACCGCCGATATCCAGGGTTCTGGGCGACGGGTTTCGGACCCTGGAGATCCCGATTCTGAGCTGGGAGGCGACCGTGGCGGTTGTGGACCAGACGCTGGCCGACATCCGCCCCGCGCTGATCGTTTCCATCGAACGTCCCGGAGTGGCAAAGGACGGCTGCTACTACAACATGCGCGGCAAGAACATCAGCGATTCTCTGGCCAAGTTCGACCTGTTTTTCGATCGTTGCGAGTGCGCGACCATCGCAGTCGGCGACGGGGGCAACGAAATCGGAATGGGCAATATCTACGCCGAGGTGTCCAAACTGGATATCACCCCATCGGTGACGGCCTGTGATGAGCTGGTGATCGCCACCGTGAGCAATTGGGGCGTATACGGAATGATCGCGGCGATGAGCTGCGAGCTGCGCCAGGATCTATTCCGCTTCTTCGACGCCGTTGAGATCGTCCGGCATCTCGTCGACCGCGGTGCGGTGGACGGGAAAACCGGATACGCCGAATGCTCGGAGGACGGATTTCCGCTAGCCGTCGGGCTTACCATTATCGAACGGCTGCGCGCGCTGGCCGCAGCGTGATGAACCGCCTAAATCAAAAGGGCGGTGAAATTCACCGCCCTGCATTTCATACTTTCCCGCGCCACCCGGTAGTGTTCGTTTACTTTTTCCCAGTTGATCACCTCGAAGAAGGCCGCGATATACTCCGGACGACGGTTTTGGTACTTCAGGTAGTAGGCGTGCTCCCAGACGTCGATGCCGAGAATGGGAGTTTTCCCCTGGCTGATCGGACTGTCCTGGTTCGGAGTGGTCACGATCTCCAGTTCGCCCGATCGGGCCGTCAACCACGCCCAGCCGCTTCCGAAAAGCAGGGCGGCAGCGTTCGAGAAAGCCTCCTTGAACTTGTCGAAACTTCCGAACGCCTTGGCGATGGCGTCCACCGCCGGACCACCGGCCTTGACGCCCTTCTTCAGGGTCGGCCAGAAAAAGCTGTGGTTGGCATGTCCGCCGCCGTGGTTGCGCACCGCCGTGCGAACCGCCTCGGGGACGGTGTTCAGGTCCCGGATTAGCTTTTCGACAGGGGTCGTTTCAAGGGCGCCATGCCCCTTCAAGGCGGCATTGAGCTTGTCGATGTATGTCTGGTGGTGCTTGGTATGGTGGATTTCCATGGTACGCGCGTCGATGTAGGGCTCCAGCGCGTCATATGCATAGTCGAGCTTCGGCAGTGTATGCGACATTTGGATACCTCCGAACCGTTATGATGGGTGCTTTAAAACTCTCTGAGTGGCTCTGCACGGTTTTCACCGATGCAGTGCCATCCCGGCGTTGGTATTTTTCATGACCGCCAACGGCTATTTTAGGTTAACCATGCAATTCGGACATGCAACATGAAGGCCCCTGCGCCTCGCAGCTGCACTTCAGCGCGATTTCTCCGATTTTCGGCGCAGATAAAGCTGATCGCAGACGCTCAGGCTGGCGTTGCCGAAACCGGCAGGGAGTACCAAGTGACGCAGATCAACTTATTTCCTTGACCGCAATGGTTAAAGGCATTATAATTTTCAACATGTATTCGGCGTGCTCTCAAGGCAGTCGAATGCATCAAAGGTTGGATGAAAACATTTTGCAGCGTAGGTTTAACCACCGCACTCTTCAAAGTGTGGTGGTTTTTTTTCAGCATCGTCGTAATCAAAGTCAAATGGTTCAACGAGCGCAAAGGCTTCGGCTTCATCGAGGCCGAAAACGGAACCGATGTGTTCGTCCACTTCAGCGCGATCCAGGGCAGTGGATTCAAAACGCTGCTGGATGGCCAGTCTGTCAGCTTTGATGTGCAGAATGGGCCGAAAGGCCTTTCCGCAGTCAATGTACAAGCTGTTTAACGCGGCCGTTTAGAAGGCACCCTCCTCCTCTTACGGCGGGGGGTGCCCGCTCCTCTCGCCAGGCACCCGGATACTAGCGTGCCTTTATCGCCAGCCGGCGCACTCTCCCGTACGGGCATGCGCAGCGCACCACCCACCATTACATGAAAGGATCAGCCATGAACAAGAGGCTTTACATCGGAAACCTCTCCAGCGAAGTGACCGAGCAGGATTTGACCCATAATTTTTCCACGGTCGGAA
>JALOPB010000453.1 GCA_025454115.1 Desulfobacterales bacterium
ACTCTCATTCGAAACATGATGATTCCATTTGTGGTCGTGGCCGCAGGGCTTTTTGCGAGCGGTCTTTATTCACCCGCATCGGCCGGCGCCGGGCATGGCCTCCAACCGCTTGCCGTCGCCGACCAGAAAGCCCCCCGGCTCCAGAATCTGGGCCGCCACACCTTTCCCGTCACCACGGCGTCGCCGGACGCCCAGCGCTTCATCAACCAGGGCCTGATCCTGGCCTACGGGTTCAACCATGCCGAGGCCGCCCGTTCCTTCGGGGAAGCGGCCCGTCTTGACCCCGGCTGCGCGATGGCCTACTGGGGCATGGCGCTGGTGGGCGGTCCCAACATCAACATGGAGATGGCGGCCGAGGCGGGGCCCGCAGCGTACAAACTGGTCCAGCGGGCGATGGCCCTGAGGAAGGGCGCATCCGAACGGGAGCAGGCCTTCATCGAGGCCCTCTCCCGGCGCTATTCCGCCGAGGCGCACGCCAGGATCTGGATGCGGCCACCCTGTACGCGGAAGCGCTGATGGATCTGCGTCCCTGGGATTACTGGATGCGGGATGGGACACCCTACCCGGAGACGCGTGAGATCATGCGCGTGCTGGAAGCCGTGCTGGCGCGCGATCCGAACCACCCCGGCGCCATTCACCTCTACATCCACACGGTCGAGGTCGGCCGCCCCGAGCTGGCCGAAGCCGCCGCTGAAAGGCTTTTGACGCTTGCGCCCGGAGCCGGGCACCTGGTGCACATGCCGTCGCACATCTTCCGCCAGCTCGGACGCTATGCGGATGCCAGCAGGAGCAACGAGATGGCCATTGCCGCCGACGAGGACTACATCACGCAGTGCCGTGCGCAAGGAGTTTATCCTCTGGCCTATTACCCGCACAACATCCATTTCCTGTGGGACTCCACGAGCATGGAGGGGCGCAGCCGGCCGGCCATCGAGGCTGCGCTCAAGGTGGCATCGCAGATCCCGGAGGAGGCCTGGCGGTCGATGCCGCTCTTGCAGCAGTTTCTCGCCACCCCGCTGTTCGCATACGTCCGGTTCGGGAAGTGGGATGAGATCCTCCGGCATCCTGCCCCGGCCGAAGACGCGCACTTCTTGAGGGGGATCTGGCACTACGCCCGCGGGCTCGCCTACACCGCCGCCGGCCGGCCGGAGGAGGCGGCCCGGGAGCTCGGCCGCCTGCAGCAGATCGCCGCAATGGATTCGCTGAAGGGGCTGCAGGTGACCTTTTCACGGAACGGGGCGCATGCGATCCTGAGCATCGCCGTCGAGGTGCTGGCAGGTGAGCTCGCCGCCGCCCAGGGGAATTTCGAGCAGGCCGTCGCCCGGCTTCACCGCGGGGTGCTGCTTGAAGACAACCTGATCTACATGGAGCCGCCGGACTGGCATGTCCCGGTGCGGCAGTCGCTGGGGGCGGTCTTGCTGGCCGCCGGCAGGGCTGCCGAGGCGGAGGCCGTCTACTGGCAGGACCTCGGCCGGAACCGTGAGAACGGCTGGGCCCTGTACGGTCTGGCGCAAAGCCTCCGCGCCCAGGGCAGGGAGGAGCAGGCGGCGATGGTCGAGCGCCGATTCCGCGCCGCCTGGAGCCGGGCGGACGTGAAATTGACCGCATCGCGCTTCATGGGAGTGGAGGAGAGGGCCACGGCCGGGGGAAACCGCCTCGGTGCGCTGCCCTTGAATCCGGTTGTTAAAACGATTCAATAAAATCGATTTGTTGATTCTCTTTTCCCAAAAATTCCGTTTGCGGCGGCAGCCCGTTCCATGAGGCTGCCGCCGGCTTCTCTCAAGAAGGGCGGCGCGGGTTTGGTATAACACGGAAGCCTGCACACCCCGTCCGGAAAATGGGCTTGCCGCTCATTTCTTCTGGATCCATTTCCAGGGGAAGAACATCGAGACCCTGTTTTGGTATCGACGGTAGTCATCACCGAACTCCTTGACCAGTTTGCGCTCCTCCAGAAAAGCCCCGGCGACCAGGTAGACGCTGAACACCAGGTTGACCAACAAAGCCGTCAATCCCAGGTCGCGTGCCCAGATGAACAGCAGCCCGCCCGCATACCACGGGTGGCGGATGACGGCGAGGATGCCCGCGGTCGCGAAAGCCGGACGGGCTGACAGGCCGGGATCGGATTTCGCCCCGCGGATCCGGTCGAGGCCGAGAAAAGTTGAGAGGCGGTACTGCCTGGCCCCGGCGGCAAACAGGAAAATGCTCAAGGAGAGCAGGCCGTATTTGACAACGGCAAGAGCCCCTTCCCAGGCGATGACGGGCGTTTCATCGATAGCGAGTGAATAGGCCGCAAGGGGCAGGAAGGTGGCCAGTGCAAAGGCGTTGAAGAATAGCCGGTAAAACCGGAAGCGATCGCCGAGTCTTTGCTTCAGGCGGCCGGTCACACCGGGTGCGATCATCAGGCTGTGGCAACAGCACCAGATGATCCAGAGCGCCGTTATGAACATATGCTGGGAAGCGAGTTCCATTCCTAGCAGCATTAGCGTTTGAGCCGGCGGGTTCACCCCATGCCTTGCCAGTCGGGCAGTACCGCAGCAAACTCCTGTTGAAGGGCCGGACG
>JALOPB010000136.1 GCA_025454115.1 Desulfobacterales bacterium
TCCAGGATCGGCACCATGTCTTTCATGGCGCTGATCTTTTTCTCGAAAACCAGGAGGTAGGCATCATCCAGGTGGGCTTCCATCTTCTCCGGGTCGGTGATGAAATAGGGCGATACGTACCCGCGGTCGAACTGCATGCCTTCCACCACTTCAAGGGTGGTCTCTATGCTCTTGGCTTCTTCGACCGTGATTACGCCCTCCTTGCCGACCTTGTCCATGGCTTCGGAAATCAGTTTGCCGACCATCTCATCATTGTTGGCGGAGATGCTTCCGACCTGCACGATTTCGCTTTTGCCCTTAATGGCCTTGGACATCTTTTTCAGCTCGGCGACGAGCGCTGCAGCGCCCTTGTCGAGACCGCGCTTGATGGCCATGGGGTTGTTGCCGGCCGCCACCAACTTCTGCCCCTCCGCGTACAGCGCCTGGGCGAGCACGGTGGCGGTGGTCGTTCCGTCTCCGGCGACGTCACTGGTCTTGCTGGCGACCTCCCGGACCATCTGGGCGCCCATGTTTTCAAACTTGTCTTCGAGATTGATTTCTTTGGCGACCGTCACGCCGTCCTTGGTCACGGTGGGCGATCCAAACGATTTATCCAAAACCACATTGCGCCCTTTGGGTCCCAGGGTGACTTTAACGGCATCCGCTAGAACGTTCACACCCTTGAGCATCTTCTCCCTGGCCTGAGAACTGTAGCAAATCATTTTGGCTGGCATCGTGTTTCCTCCCTGTAATTATTCTAAAATTCCGAGAATATCGTCTTCACGCATGAAAATATGCTCGACCCCGTCGATCTTGATTTCGGTCCCGGCATACTTGGAAAATAATATACGATCACCCTTTTTGAGCTCCATGGGAATTCGCTTGCCGTCCTCGCCCATTTTGCCTGGACCCGCTGCCACCACTTTACCTTCCTGCGGTTTTTCCTTCGCGGTGTCGGGGATGATAATTCCTCCGGCGGTTTTCTTTTCTTCCTCGACCCGCACGACCAAAATCCTGTCGTTCATCGGCCTGATCTTCATGACTGCTTACCTCCTTGATGATGGGTTTGAGCGCAACTGCGCCGCTGGTTAAATTCGGCTGACTACGTTTGCCTTACCGAAATCTTTCGTGCACATAAAAAAATGAAATTTAATATTTTTGTATTAATTTCAGATCATTATATGAGGTCGTTTTTCGGAGTTGGCAGAATGATAAGCATAGAAGAAAGCTTGTCAAGAGATGGCAGCGACGCGGGCCATCCTTACGATTCCCCGTTCAGGTAGCGGCCCAAGAGACGCTCGATGTCGGCTGGAAGCCGTGCCAGATCGTGGTGGGATTTAGCATCATCGTAGGCGCTGATCATCGTTGCCGCATACCGCTTGGCGGCGGAATGGCCCGCGGCGGCGGCCTGCGCCATAACCGTCCAATCGCCGGTACGCAGGAGTTCATCCGCCGCAGGTATGAGCTCCGGAAACAGGTTCCGCATCAAGCGGTCCGCAAAAGCGGCATAGAGGCCCACTCCGGTGGCGTTGCGGGTGCGGGTGAAATGGCAGAGCGGGCCGAGGGGGTGAGTGTCGGCCAGCAGGTCCTTGACATGCCTTGCCAGGAGTTCGATACGCGTCAGCGGAAAGGCCGCTATAATTTCCTGCCAACGCTCTCGCTCAAAGCCGCTCGCCTTGATCTCGCCCAGTTCATGGTGAAGGTGGATTTCCTCCTGCGCGCGCAGCAAAACATCCCACTGCTGTCGCACCTCGGATAGCCGGCGGCTTGCGATGCCGCAGGCGCCCAACGCCGCATCCAATGATCGTTGGGCCGAGGGGGCGGCATAGGTAATCTGGTCCCACAGCAGGCTTCGCGCCGACCGGCGCCGCAGCAGAATCGTGCCGTTCTGTGAAAGAGCCGGCAACGTCAACAGATCGCGCGCCAGTTCTTGGCCCAATCGGTAGACGCGGCAGCCTTCCATGTCCTGTTCGGTCTCGATCGCTGCCAGAAAAAAGGTCGGCTTGAGCCCGCGGGCATAACCCGCGCCGTAGTATAGCCGGCGGGAGGCCAGGGCGGCGTTAACGGTCGCGGTGTCGAAAAGGTCTACCGACCGGCCGTCCACAACGAGCCCGCCTGGCTCGGATCCGGCCAGCGTTTCCCAGTAGCTCTCGCGGACGCCGATCCACTCCAACACGGCCGACGGATCGCCTTCTTCCCAGGGCTCCAGGCCCTGCTCCCATTTGAAGAGATCCCGCAGCCGCAACGCCAGCCCGCAGATCGAAAAGATGCCGCTGTGCTGGGCATCGGAGATGTCGCAGTTGCGTTGGATTTGCTGGATCAGACGATCGAGGGCCGTCATTCTTCGCGCTTTCGCAGGCGGGTCATGTCAGGTCAGGTTCCGTTGCCGACAAAGTAGGCCCGCCCGCGACAGGTGTCAATTAAACCACACCCTGATCGACCATGGCGTTGACCACCTTTACAAAACCGGCAATGTTGGCGCCGTTGAGGTAATTCCCCGGTGTGCCGTATTCCTCGGCGGCTTCCAGACAGGTGCGATGGATCTCCCGGATGATGATCCGAAGGCGTTCGTCCACTTCCTCGCCCGACCAACTCAAGCGCATGCTGTTTTGCACCATTTCCAGCCCGCTGACGGCGACGCCGCCGGCGTTGGCGGCCTTGCCCGGCGCATAGAGGATATTCTTGCCGAGCAGAACCGCGATGGCCTCCGAACTGCAGGGCATGTTGGCGCCCTCGCAAACCAGTTTGACGCTGTTGTTAATCAGCGCGTAGGCGTCCTTCTCACCGATCTCGTTTTGAGTGGCACACGGGAAGACACAGTCCGCCCGGTGGCTCCATAACGCATTGTGATCGAGCGACGCACCGGCCGGCGTGAAAACGGCATGGGGATATTTGTCGGTATATTCCCGGATCCGGCCGCGGCGCACATTCTTGAGCCGTTTGACGAAAACCAGTTTTTCGGTATCGATGCCGTCCGGGTCGAAGACATGCCCGCTGGAATCCGACAGCGTAACGACCCGGGCCCCCAGCTGGATGAGCTTTTCGATGGTGTGCTGGGCGACATTGCCGGAGCCGGACACCAGGCAGGTCTGCTCCTCGATGGCCATGCCGCGGGTCGCCAGCATCTCCGCGGCGAAATACACGCACCCGTAGCCGGCGGCTTCCGGCCGGAATCGGCTGCCGCCCCATTGGAGCCCCTTGCCCGTCAGCGCTCCGGTGAACTGGTTGGTCAGTTTCTTGTAGGCCCCGAACAGATATCCGATCTCACGGCTGCCGACACCGATGTCGCCACCCGGGATGTCGGTGTGCGCCCCCACATGCCGATACATCTCGGTCATGAAACTCTGGCAGAACCGCATGACCTCGTCATCGGACTTTCCCTTGGGCTCGAAATCGCAGCCGGCCGCCCCGCCGCCGAGAGGCAGGGTGGTCAGGGCGTTTTTGAATACCTGCTCGAACGCCAGGAACTTGAGGATGCTTTGATTCACGGACGGGTGGAATCGCAGCCCGCCCTTGTACGGCCCGATGGCGCTGTTCATTTCGATCGCATAACCGCGATTGACCCGGATGCGGCCCTGGTCATCGACCCAGGGTACGCGGAACGTCACGATCCGCTCGGGCTCGGTAATGCGTTCCATGATGGCGGCCGAGACATAGTGGGGATGGCGTTTCAAAACCGGCCTCACGCTTTCGGCCACTTCCTTGACCGCCTGATAGAATTCTTTTTCCCAGGGGTCTCGGGCCCGGATGGCATCGAGTATATCTGACATGGTTTCCTCCGCTTGGAAGCAGGATTCGGCGAGACGCGCCGCTGCTGAAGGGTGGCGCGCCGCTGCATCGGGCGGAAACCATACGCGGTTTCCAACGGACTTGTCAACCCGCCAGAATAGGGACGTTCATGCAGAAAATGATTTATTTGAGCCGCCACTTTTGATATACTGTTTGTATGCCCAGATCAGCGCGGATAGACGCTTCAGGCGTGCTGCATCATGTGATCGGCCGCGGCATCGAGCGGCGCAAGGTCTTCTGGGACAACTCGGACCGCGCCGACTTTCTCGATCGGCTCGCCGCGCTGGCCCACTGCGGCGCATGGGATGTCTACGCCTGGGCCCTGATGCCCAATCATTTCCATCTGCTCTGCAAGACCCGGCTCCAGCCGCTGTCCATCAGCATGCACCGGCTGCTCACCGGATACGCCGTCAATTTCAACAAGCGCCGGCGTCGGCACGGGCATCTGTTCCAGAACCGGTTCAAATCGATTGTCTGCCAGGAGGATCGCTATCTCAAGGAACTGGTCCGCTACATCCACCTCAACCCCCTGCGCGCCGGTCTGGTCGATAATCTGGCGGCACTCGACGAGTACCCCTATTGCGGTCACAGCGCCATCAAGGGCCGAGTCAGCCGGACCTGGCAGGACACCGATTATGTGCTCGCCGGGTTCGGGCATCGCCGTTCACAGGCCCGTCGAGCCTACAGCCGTTTCGTGGGAGCCGGCATCGGGGCCGGGCGCAAACCGGAACTGGTCGGCGGAGGGCTGGTGCGCAGCCAGGGAGGATGGTCGGCGGTTCTGGCGCTGCGACGGCGCAGCACCTCGACAACCTGCGACCAGAGAATTCTCGGCGACGGCGACTTTGTGCGCACCGTTATCAATCGACTGGATGAACGCCAGCGCCGGAATCTGAGGCTCTTGACGGCGCGGCCGGAAATTGACCGGATCTGCCGCCAGGTCTGCGACTGCCACGGGGTTTCACCCGGCGAGCTGTGTTCCGGAAGCCGCCGGCACCCGGTGGTCATGGCCCGCTACGCGGTAGCCTGGATCGCCGTCCGGGAGATCGGCTATTCGGGCGCAGAAGTGGCGCGTCATCTGGGTGTCAGCAATTCCTGCATCACCCGCTCGGTGGCGACGGGCAGCCGGCCGGATGTCGGAGCCCTCCTTGACCGGATCGGCGTTCCCTCGTCGCCCATTTCATAAGGAGAACCTATGTACCATCTGCGATGCCAACCCGCTTCAGCCGCTCCCATTGCCGGCTGCCGGCTGCCCGCCGGAAGACGGCCGCCCTCCCGGCGCCGCCTCCCGCAGGCCCGGCGTGGCTGGAAAGCCCTGGTCGCGGCCGCGTGCGGGCTGGCCCTGATATCGGGGATCGTCGTCGCCATGGCGGGCTTCCGGCCCGCCGGCCGCGAGGAGTTGCGCTCCCAACCGGTTGCGCCAAAGCCACGCACGACGCTGCGGCCGATGGCCAAGCAGGACGTACAAGGTCTCGTCGCCGGGGTGAATTTTCTGAACCAGGTCGACAACCGGGTCGAACTCCGGCGCGGCAATACGTGTTTCACGCTGCAGACCACGCTGGACGCCGGCCTGCAGCAGGCCCTCGTTCCGCGGCTGGACCGTCGGAATTCGCGCTTCATCGGGATCGTGGCCATGGAGCCGACCGACGGCCGGGTGCTGGCCATGGCGGGCTACGACAAATCCAATCCGGACGGCAATCCCTGCCTGGACAGCCGTTTTCCGGCCGCCAGCATCTTCAAGATCATCACGGCCGCAGCAGCCGTCGAAACCCATGACCTCAGCCCGGGCGACATGCTGCGCTTCGCGGGCGACCGATATACGCTTTACAAATCTCAGATCAACGCCCGGCCACCCAAGAACGCCAACCAGCTCTCACTGAAGGATTCCTTCGCCCAGTCCGTCAACCCGGTCTTCGGGCGGCTCGGCGCGAACCTGCTCGGGCGGGACGTGATCGAAGCCTACGCCGAAGCCTTCGGCTTCAATCGTGAGATCGAGTTCGAACTGCCCCTGCGCCCCAGCCGGATCGAACTGTCCGACGGGGCGTTTGAGCTGGCGGAAGTGGCGAGCGGCTACAACCGCACGACGCGGATTTCACCCTTGCACGGGGCGGCCATGGCTGCCGCCATCCTCAACCAGGGGCGCTGGGTAGAGCCGACGATCGTTGATTGGGTCAGCAACGATGCCGGCCAGACGATCTACCAGAGTCAGGCGGTCTATCGCGAACAGACCATCGAGCGCGACACGGCGAAGGTCCTCCGCCAATTGATGCAGGCCACCGTGCAATCCGGAACCGCCCACAAGGAATTTCAGAAACACTACGGCGATAAAGTGCTGTCACGGCTGGAGATCGGCGGAAAAACCGGCTCCATGGGGGATGGGACCGGGGAGACGCGCTACGACTGGTTTGTGGGCTACGCCCGCGAGCCGCAACGCCGCAAACAGCTGGTGGTGGCCGTGGTGGTCGCCCACGAGGGGTTCATCGGAACCCGCGCCGCGGCCTATGCCGTCATGGCCATGCGCGAATACTTTCAGGATCCGCCCGGCCTCCTGCACACACAGGTTCCGCCGCCGCAGCGATCCTGAGGTGCAGAGCGGACTCCTGAAGGGACACGCGCAACATCCAGGCAGCCGAATGGCTTCGAAACAAAGCCACGACCCCGGCGCACGCATCCCGCGAAGCTATGCACGATTTCAGCCTGCCGCAGCGACGGCGGGATGACACGCAACGCCGAAATCGGCCTAGTTACGAAACCTCCAGCCGCTCGGCCACGGCATCGATGAAACCCTCCGTGCTCTGGTAGCCGGCCGGCTTGGGGTCCATGAGCGGTACGAGGTCCTTGGTGACGATGCCGGCCTCGATGCAGCCGATGACGGCCTGCTCGACCTTCTCCGCGAAGGCGGCCACCGCCGGTGTTCCGTCCATCTCCCCGCGTTTCTTGATGCCGCCCGTCCAGGCAAAAATCGAGGCCACCGAATTCGTGCTCGTGGGATGGCCCTTGAGGTGCTCGTAATAGTGGCGCCGCACCGTGCCGTGGGCGGCCTCGAACTCGAACTTCCCGTCCGGGGACACCAGCACCGAGGTCATCATCCCGAGGCTGCCGAAGCCCGAGGCCACCACATCCGAAAAAACGTCGCCGTCATAGTTGCTCACCGCCCAAAGCATGTTGCCCTCGCTTTTCATCATCTGGGCGGCGGCGTCGTCGATCAGCATGTAACGGTAGCGGATACCGGCTTGGTTGAAATCAGCCTGGGCTACGGCCGCCTCCTCGGCGAAAACGGTCTTGAAGAAGGCGTGGTATTTCTTGCTGATGGTGTCCTTCATCGAGAACCACAGGTCGATGCGCTCGCTCAGAGCGTAGTTGATGCAGGACCGGGCGAAGGAGCGGATGGATTTCTCCAGGTTATGGATGCCCATGACCACGCCGGGACCCTTGAACTCATGCACCAGCACCCGGCTTTCCGGCCCGTCCGCCGGCGTGTAGACCAGCTCCACCTTGCCGGGCCGGTCCACCTTCATCTCGACCCCGCGGTAGATGTCGCCGTAGGCGTGCCGGCCGATGATGATGGGCTTCTTCCAGCTGCGCACGGCCGGCGTGATGTTGCGCACGATGATGGGTTTGCGGAAAACCGTACCGTCCAGGATCGAGCGGATCTGGCCGTTGGGCGACGGCCATTCCTTCTTGAGGTGGTATTCGCTGACGCGCTCGGCATCGGGGGTGATGGTGGCGCACTTGACCCCGACACCGTACTGCTTGATGGCCTGCCCGGCCTCGGTGGTGATGGTGTCGTCGGTCTCGTCGCGCGTCTGCACGCCTAGGTCGAAGTACTTCAAATCCACGTCGAGATAAGGCCGGATCAGCTTCGCCTTGATCATCGCCCAGATGATGCGGGTCATCTCGTCGCCGTCCAGTTCGACGATGGGGGTCTTGACCTGGATCTTGGCCATGGTGAAATCTCCTTTTCCCGGAAACGG
>JALOPB010000137.1 GCA_025454115.1 Desulfobacterales bacterium
ACCTTCTAAACTTTTGAGATTGACAATCACGCATTTTTACCCAATAGTGAGAGCGTTCATTGAGATAGGAATCCCGGCAACGGACATTCCGGAAATCCTGTCAGGGAATCGATGTCCGAAGACAAATAACATTCCCTGAAAGAACACAGCGCGCGTCGGACCCTTTCGGCAGAGTCAGAAACGGCTCTGCCGTTTTTTTTGAATTCAATCGAGCGATCGGAGGGGCGAAATATGCAAGAAGGTACCATCAAGTTTTTCAACAAGAAAAAGAACTACGGCTTCATCGAAGCCAGCGGCCAGGAGGACATCTTCTTCCACAGCACCAACATCGCCGACCCCGGCTTCTTCGAACTCGCCAAGTCCGACCGCGTCACGTTTGAAATCAGAGACACCCAGCACGGTCGCCAGGCCGTCAACGTCAGAGTAATCCGTTAACCGGTCAGCCGGTTCTTCACTCGTCCACATCCATCACCCGCCCTCGCGCCGATTTCACCCGTCCTCGCTTGGCCTTTTGATGGAGGCGTCTCTTTTGTGAGCCCTGCGTCGGCCGAGTGGGCCGGCGCCGGCGCCGAATGGCGCTAGCGCGTGATACGAGCTCCTGAAGGCGGCGCAACGCTTCCTGGCGGTTCTGCTCCTGGCTCCGCTGGCGCTGCGCCTTGATGACGATCACGCCTTCCCGGGTGATGCGCCGGTCCTTGAGCGTTAGCAACCGCTGCTTGAGGTCTGCCGGCAGCGACGACGCCGCGATGTCGAAACGGAGGTGAACAGCCGTGGCAACCTTGTTGACATTCTGGCCGCCCGCCCCCTGGGAGCGAACAGCACGGATATCAACTTCGCTGAGCGGAATCGCTATGTCATTGGTGATTGGCAGCATGCGGCAATTCCGCCCGACGCTCCGGCATTCGAATCTCTTTGGTCCTAAAGCGCCCGGCCCAGTTCGTCGGCCTCGGCAGTGGTCTCCAGCAGCGTCCGGGGGGACTTGGCGTCGCCCAATAGATGGGCCTCCAGTCCCAGCTTCCGGAACATGTCAACCGTGCCCCGTTCCGATCGGAAACCCTCGGCGATGACCAGATCGCTGAAGCCGATGAGTAGTTCCTGGCCCTTCTGGTGGTCAATGACCAGCTCGCCCGCGCGAAACTTTCGGATGGAAGCCCGCTTGTACAATTTCACGCCTGCCGCTGCCAGGCGCTGGCGCAGGGAGGTACGGTCATTGGGTGCCAGCTCCGACGCGAAATGGTCGCCGCCCAGCACCGCCACTTGCCGTTGGCCTTGCGCCAGGAAATCGGCCGTGACCATGGCAGCCTGATCGGAACCCAATACCACCACCCGTGCACCGGGAATCACCTCACCGGACAGCACGTCCAGGACGGTGGACAACTCCAACCCGGATTCAAACAAGCCTTCCAGCTGCGGCATGCGCGGGTTAGCACCGCTGGCAACCACAGCAACATCCGGCTTCAGCTCATGCACCAGAGACTCGTCGACAACGGCATGGAGCCGGATCTCCACGCCAAGGCGCTGGAGTTCGGCCAACTGATACTCAACCATTTCCAAGAGTTCAGCCCGACCAGGAGGTCTGGATGCAAGGACCAATGCGCCGCCCGGCCGGGCCCGCTCCTCGACCACAATCACACGGTGTCCACGCAGCGCCAGCAACCGCGTGCAGGCCAGGCCGGCCGGCCCGGCCCCGACCACCAGGATTCGTTTCGGCCGAGCCGCCGGACGCGGTTGTCCCAGGCGGTATTCGCGCCCCAATTCAGGGTTCATCACACAGGTCGCCTCGCTCATGGCCAGCACGTTTTGGATGCAGCCCCGACAGCAGCCGATACAGGGTCGAAGCTCGTTCAGCCGCCCCTGAGCCGCCTTGGCCGCCAGCTCCGGATCCACGAGGTGGGCGCGGCCCATGGCCACCAGATCGGCACGGCCCTCGGCAATGAGCCGATCGGCCATCACCGGGTCCTTGATCCGGCCCACGGCGATCACCGGGACCGAAACGGCCCGTTTGACGGCCTCGGCCAAATGCACGAAACATCCGAAGGATTGATACATGGAGGGGATCGTCACCGGGAGGGAACCATAGACGCCGGCGGAAACGTGCAGCCAGTCGGCCCCGGCCGCCTGCAGCAACGGCCCCAGGCGGACCGCTTCATCCAAATGCCAACCCTCGGCAACGTAATCCTCTCCGTTGTACCGCACCCCCAACGGATAATCACGGCCGCAGCGTTCCTTGATGGCGCTCACGATCTCCAGCAGAAACCGGGTCCGGTTCTCGAAAGAACCTCCGTATTCATCGTTGCGCCGGTTGGCGTTGGGAGCCAGAAATTCGCTGATCAGATACCCGTGGGCTGCATGGATTTCAACAAAATCGAAGCCGGCATCGCGCGCACGGCGGGCCGCCTCGGCGTGCGCGACCACGAGTTCCTTGATCTCGCCGTTCGCCAACTCCCGGGGCACGCCCTTGACCACCGCCAAGGACGGCAGCGGGGATGGCGCCACCCGCCGCTCGTGAAAGGCCTGGCGTCCGCCGTGCAGGAGCTGCAAGCCGATGCGCGCCCCATACCGCTTCACTTCTGCGGTCAATCGGCTCAAGCCGGGAATATAGCAATCGTCCCAAACACGCGGCATTCGAGGCAGATCCAGCCCGTCCGGGTGGACCGTCCCCCCGCCCATGACGATCATACCCGTGCCGGCCTTGGCCCGCAGCGCCAGGTAAACCCAATGTTGCTCGGTCACAAACCCCTGCTCATCCACGCCGAAGTTGACGCTCATGGGCGGCATGACCAGGCGATTGCGCACCTCCATTCGGCCCAGGCGAATCGGTGCAAAAAGATGATTGAGCGGCATGGCTTACCTCCTCTTGCTCGACCGACGGCTTCAGCCGGCTTTGGTTTCGAGGGGACTCCGTGGACCGATCGAAACCCGGAAACCGCTGCCTTCTCCAATCGACCCACGGGGACCTTATAGACACCATTATGCTTCTGCGGTCAAGCACGATCAGGGGAATTGATTCGAAAGGACGTTCCCATTATAATTTGGCCATGAACCTCGTGGGACTTGGCGCAGTGACCGGTGAAGCGTATGATGCGCGTCCGGCGATTCAAGCATTCGACGGCTCTATGCAAAAGGGAGAACCATGATTATCAAGCAATTCCAGATGGGATCGATGGATAACTTCTGCTACCTGGTCGGGTGCGAACAGACCCGCAAGGCCGTGGTAATCGACCCCGGCATAAATCCCGAGCGGGTCCTGTCCGAAGCACACAAACATGGGCTGGACATCAACTACATCGTCAACACCCATGGACATGCAGACCACACCGCCGGCAGCGCCCAACTCAAGCGTCTGAGCGGAGCTCAGATCATCATACATGCCCTTGATGCGGCCGCTGTGCCCGAAGCGGATATCCGCTGGTCCGATGAAAGCGATTTAAAGGTCGGCGAAATAACGTTTCGTGTACTCCACACACCCGGGCACACGCCCGGCGGGATTTGCCTTTATGCGCAGGAAAACCTTTTCACCGGCGATACGCTCTTTGTCGGCGACAGCGGCCGCACCGACCTTCCGGGAGGCCATCGTCCGACCCTGGCGGCCTCCATTCGTCGCCTGATGCAGCTGCCCGACTCGACGGTTATCTGGCCGGGCCATGACTACGGTCCCACCCCGTCCTCCACGATCGCCTGGGAAAAGCGCCACAATATAAATGCCCGGGAGTACGGCTACTTTGTTCAAGATGACGTGTAACCCGGCCCCTTTGATCCAGCGTCTAACCATTCCAAAAAGCATTTTCCAAAGAGGAGGGCCCATGTACGCCCGCATAATTTTGATCCTGGTCCTGGCATTCAGTGTGTTATCAGCGGCTGAACTGACCGCTCAAGACAATAGCCCACCGGAAACCGACGAGGAAGCGATCGGGCGCACGCCTCCGCGTTTAAGTTTCGTGGATGGCCAGGTTTCGTTTTTCCGCCCCGGCGCTGATGACTGGGTGCGGGCCCAACTCAACACCCCGCTATCCCCGGGCGACCAGCTCTACACCGGATCTCCCGGAAATATGGAGGTGCAGATCGGCGCGCGCGCGTTCGTCCGCGGCTGGGCGAACACCCAGATCGGGCTGGAAAACCATGAGCCGGATTTCATTCAATTCAAAGTGACGGCCGGTCATGCCTCCTTTGACCTGCGTGCCCTCGATCCAGGGCTGACGGTGGAAGTCGCCACGCCGAAGGCGGCGTTCACCATTGACCGTCCGGGATACTACCGGGTCGACATCGCCGGCGAACGCACGGCCTTCATTGCGCGCCGTGGGGGGCGCGCCATCGCAACTCCGGATGATGGGACCGCTTTCAGCATCGCCCCAAGCGAGGAGGTGATCATTAACGGAACGAGCGGGCCGAAGATCTCCTCATTTTCGTCGCCACCTCTCGACAGTTGGGACAATTGGAACTACGCCCGTACCGACAGACTCCTGGAAGCTGAAAGCGCCCGCTATGTCGTCCCCGGCATTTACGGGGCCAGTGATCTCGACCGTCATGGACGGTGGCGCGTCGTTCCGGACTACGGACCGGTTTGGGTTCCGACCGGGATGCCGCCTGGATGGGCCCCTTACAGCACCGGGGCGTGGATCCGCGATCCTTATTACGGCTGGACTTGGGTGGACACCGCTCCATGGGGTTGGGCCCCCTACCACTACGGCCGCTGGGTTCATGTCGGCGGTTTCTGGGGTTGGTCGCCGGGGCCGACGGTCGTGCGGCCGGTATACGCCCCTGCCCTCGTCGCGTTTTATGGCGATCCGCATATCCGGGTCAATGTCGGTATCGGCGGCCCCACCGTCGGTTGGGTGGCGCTGAGTTGGGGCGAGCCCTGCGTGCCTTGGTGGGGACGACCGGGTTTCATTCACCGTCCATGGTGGGGCGGCTGGGGCGGCCCCCGCATCGTGAACAACGTCGTCGTGCACCGCACGGCTGTCGTAAGGGTGGAAGAAATTCATGTCTACCGCAACGCCGGCGTACGCCATGGTGTGGTCGCGATTCATAAAGATCGCTTCGGCCACGGCCCCATCCACACGAATCGCTCCGAACGGCTTCATGCAGAGAACCTGCGCCCGATGCACCAAGGGCCGGATGTCAAAGCCACCCCGGCTGCTTACATGCCCGGCGCGCAGCGCGGAATTCGCCCGGCTGAAAAAGATCTGAAACGTCCGGTGGTGGCTACCCGCCCGCCGCATTCGGCATCCGAACAGAACGCTCGCCCGGGGCACCAGCCGGATGCGACGGCGGCTCGTATGCACGAACCGCGCATCGTACCGGCGCCGCAGCAACCCAAAAGCGCGGAACCGTTGCCACGCCCGCCGTTCGGAAAGAGCACGATCGAGCGCCGCCCGGAGACCGGCCGAGCCCAGCAACCCCTGCCGTCCAGGAGTGAGGGCCTGCGCCGCCCCGCCGAGCGACCCACCGACGAAACGCGGCCGTCTTCCGATCGGCCGTCGGTCCAGCAGCCCCGGCAGGCGCAGCGCCATCAGCACCCGGAAGCTTCGGACCGCTCTAGTCGCCTGGATCAAACGGACCCTCGCCATGCGACATCTCCGGCGCCCAATTCGATTGAGACGCAGCGTTCGCATCAGCGAAAGCTGCCGGGCGAGCCTGCCAGCCGCCTCGCACCAAACCGGACCCAACCGGCAGCGCCCCCGCAACGCCTCGACGGCGGCGGAAAATCGCCTCAGCGTTCCGAACAACATCAAGCGCCGTTGCAAAACCAACGCCGTCCCCCGGGGACGCCTGATTCTCCGCCGAAGGGGCAGCGGCCTGGGGCGCCCACGGCGCCGCCGGGCGGCACGCAATAGTCCGTCAATGGGCTTGATTCGTCAGAACCATCAACCTTCTTATAGAACCACTCTGCACAAAAATATAAGGGGGACGCCTGAAGCCGTCCCCCTATTCACAACTGCAGTCCTTTCAATCGTTGCGTTAATGGCATCGTGCCATTTTGATCTCGGCCTGACATCTTATCGAGTTCAAGGTTTGGCAACGCTCGTCGCCGGCGAATCCGGCGCGCGTGCAGGCGCCTCATTTTTGGCTATCAACGGGCGCGGCTCTGCCGATTGAGCACGCATGTCCCTGTTATCGTCGTAGCTGCGGGCGACCATGTCAACTGAACTCGCCGACAATACCGCAGCCACCCCGACAACGGCCATGATCGTTAACGGATCGGCCCTTGCCGGCGTTGATGCTGAAACCGCTGTCAGCGTAACCACCAGAATCATTATGACAACGTGTCGTATCTTCATGATAGCCTCCTTGCGCTAATTTAACGTGATCTCCGGAGCAGAACGAATCCAACAGCTGAAAAATTGTCGGGAAAACCTTTATTCCCGATAGAGTGGGAGCAACCACTTTCACAGACACCCGCTCCCTGCTCCGAGCCAGTGCTAAAAGGGGTAGCCATCGAACCGGATCATGTCAAGATTGTTGCCGCCATGGATCAGGGCCGGGGCTGCGGGCGGTGCTCAAACCCCGCCATCCCCTATTCGGCGCCCTACCGTCTGCATGGCCTTGATGAAAGCATGCCTTGCTTCCATGGCGTAGGGGTTGTAGCGGTGCATATCCTCAAAAAGCTGCCAGGTATCATTTTCCACGACATCGAGGATGTGCAGCAGGCGCTTGTAACCCTCGGTGTCGATATCCTGTGGTTTTGCGCCCATTCCCGCCAGGCTCCGGCCGATGAAATGGGTCAACGCCAGGCTGACCGCAATCTGGCGATCGTGTTCGGAGGGGCTGGTTTCGATGACCACCAGGCCTTTGGCCATCAGATAGCTCCGAACGGCGCCATAGTAAGTCGGCCCGATGCGGACCGGACAGAGCACGATCTTACGCCCCTGCAGCGAATCAGCAGCGCTGTCCGGACCGAACATCGGATGCGTGGCCAAAATCGCTACACGTGCAGGCAAAAGCTCCTTCATCCAGCGCACCGGATGTTCCTTGACGGAGCATACGTCCACGACGAGACTATCAGGGGCCAAATAATCTCGAACCTGTTCCAGGACTTGCCGCAAACAGGATATGGGTACCGCCAAGATAACGATCCGGCATCGCGAAGCGTCTTCCAGAGAAACCGACTCCGCGCCCACCGCCGCCACCTCCTGACTCGCAGCGCGAGGATCATGGATCTTCACCGGATGATCGCTGATCAGATATTTAGCTGCCAATTTTCCGAAACGCCCGAAACCGACGATTCCAACCGTACCGCTCATGACCATATAACCCGTAGCCTTTTCAAATTTTATTAGCTCCTGTCTGGCACACTTCAAACTTGAATTTTAAACAGGCTTTTGATAAAGATTTCGTGCATACGCACCTCCCGCCTGTTTTGGATTCATACGCCCCTGTAGCTCAGTGGATAGAGCAATGGATTCCTAAACAAAATTCGCACTGAGCAATTTTTGTTATAATTTCAACGCGTTGATATTGCAAGAGATTTTCTCGGCAACTTTGGAAATTTTGGGCAAAATTTGATAAAATTTGACCTTGACGGGCACAATTTGGGCACAGTTAATGATCGAAAAAGAATCGCGCAGGAAAAGAATTTACACCGAGAATACAGAGATTTAATCGAAGCAGTGCGTTTGGAACCAACTATAACCTAAAAAAACCGGCTTTAGATACCTCTTTTCTCCTTGCCCTTCCGCCTATGCATTTGCAGATTCCAACTCTTTCCGAATACGTTCCGACAGGTAAATCTTGATCAA
>JALOPB010000454.1 GCA_025454115.1 Desulfobacterales bacterium
ACGAACCAACTGGCTGCACGACTCGAACAACACAACGACCCCACCAACGACCTGGCCAAAACCACCAAGCGCTTCAAAGGGCCTTGGACGCTGGTGTGGGGCGACAATAGCGCTTGACACCCCGGATGCGATCCTGTATCAAGGCTGCAGATAAGTGTTCCCGGTTGAAACTGAATAGCCAGTAGAGCCCCGGAATGACTCCGGGGCTTTCTTTTTGGGTACACGGAAAAGAGGATTAATGGATTTCACTCAGTTCAAGCTTCACGACTCAATTTTCAAGGGGATCAACGCCGCCGGGTTCAGCGCACCGACCCCGATCCAGGAACAGGCGATCGGGCCGGTTCTGCAGGGCCGGGATGTCATGGGCCTCGCCCAGACCGGAACGGGAAAGACGGCCGCCTTTGTGCTGGACGGGTGCGCGCCCTCATCATGGCACCCACGCGCGAGTTGGCCGAACAGATTCAGGCGGATATAAAGCGATTGGCGCATTTTACGCGGCTTCGCAGCGCCACGGTTTACGGCGGGGTCGGCCTTGCGCCGCAGGTCGAGCAGTTGCGCGGAAAGGCCGATATCATTGTCGCCTGCCCGGGCCGATTGCTGGACCATATCCGCCGGGGGCACACCAACCTCGGTGCGATAGAGGTGCTGGTAATCGATGAAGCCGACCAAATGTTCGATATGGGATTTTTCCCGGATATTCGCACCATCCTCGATCATCTTCCACGCCGCCGCCAAACCCTGCTGTTCTCAGCCACGATGCCACCGCCCATCCGCCGCTTGGCCGACGAGGTGCTGCAAAAACCGATGTTGGTTCAGGTCGGCCGTACCGCTCCGGCAGATACGGTGCGGCACACGCTGTTCCCCGTACCGCGGCCGCTTAAAACCGCCATGTTGATCGAGTTGCTCAGCCGAACCGCTGTCGCCTCCGTGCTGGTCTTCACGCGCACCAAACACCGAACGAAGCATCTCAGTGAGAAATTGTGCCGGGCCGGTTATCGCTCGGCCTGCCTGCAGGGGAACCTCTCACAGAGCCGCCGCCAGGCGGCTCTGGAGGGGTTTCGTTCAGGAAAATTCCAGATTCTGGTCGCTACTGACATCGCCGCACGCGGTATCGACATCTCGCGGTTGTCCCATGTGGTCAATTACGATATGCCCGACACCCCGGAAGCATACATCCACCGCACGGGGCGCACCGGCCGCATGCTGCGCAAGGGCGAGGCCTTCACCCTCACGACCGATGAGGATGCCGCCATGGTGAAAGCGATTCGTGGCATGGTCCCCGGGAGCCTGGAAACCCGCACTCTCGAAGGGTTCAATTACACGGTTCGGGACTCTGCCTTCAGTCCTCAACGTTGATGTCCAATTGCCGTTCTGAACGCTGCATGGCCTGAGGCATATTGTTTTCGTTCATGGAGGTCCTGCAGAATCGCTTACCCCCTATCCGAGTTGCCGGCGAAACCGAATCGCCTTCTCAGCAGCTACGACCAAGCTGATCACAAGGCTGAACCCCAACACGAGCGCCCAGTCGACCGGACTCATCGGATGGCTGCCGAAGACGCGGTTGAAAAGCGGAACGTAGGTGTAGACGATCTGCAGCCCCGTCATCGCCAGGACGCCGCCCCAGATCCACGGGTTGGAAAAGAACCCCAGCTCACGGATCGGGCGGGTGAGCGAGCGGCAGTTGAAGAGATAGAACAGCTCCCCGAAAATGAGAAGGTTCACCGCCAGGGTGCGCGCCAGATCCACGTTTCCACCGCGGGCCATCTCCAACTCGAAAAGCCCGAAGGCACCCAGCATGAGCAGCACGCTGACCAGCGTGATGCGAAACACCAGGGTGCCTGTCAAAATCGGTGCGTTGGGATCTCGCGGATGGCGCTCCATTATTCCTGGTTCCTTGGGCTCGAAGGCCAGCATCAGCCCCAGCAGCACGGCGGTGGTCATGTTGATCCACAGGATCTGCAGGGGCAGCACCGGCAGGTCGAGGCCGAAGAAAATCGCTATCATGAGCGCCAGCGACTCGCCCCCGTTCGTCGGCAGCGTCCAGGTGATGAACTTGGTCAGATTGTCGAATACCCCGCGGCCCTCCTCCACCGCGGCTTCGATGGTAGCGAAGTTGTCGTCGGTGAGGATCATGTCGGCAGCCTCCTTGGAGACTTCGGTGCCGTTGATGCCCATGGCGACTCCGATGTCGGCTTTCTTGAGCGCCGGCGCGTCGTTGACCCCGTCGCCGGTCATCGCGACGACGTGCTGCCGCCGCTGAAGCGCCTCCACCAGCCGCAGCTTCTGCTCCGGAGTCACCCGCGCGAAGACGGCGGTATGCTCGGCTGCAGCCACCAGCTGTACATCCGAGAAACCGGCAAGCTCCCGGCCGGTCAGGACCTCTTGGGTGTGCATCGCACACGATTCTCTGCAGAGGCCGAGCTGGCGACCGATCGCGGCGGCCGTTCCGGCGTGGTCGCCCGTGATCATCTTGACCAGCACACCGGCCCGCTGGCAATCCTGAACCGCCTTCATTTCCTCCACCACCCCATGAATCTCTCGCGGGTTCACTGCCGCTGGAGCGCCGTCGCCCCCGTATCCGAGGCTGCAGTCCGTGCAGATGCTTTCGATGGATCCCTTGACATACATGAGCTTGGAGCGACCGGGGCCTGGGTCGTGCAGCGTCGCCATGTATTGGCGCGCGGATTCGAACGGGATGGTGTCGATGCGCGGCAGCCGACGCACGGCATCTTCGGCCGAAATTCCGGCCTTGGCAGCAGCAGGAAGCAGTGCGGCCTCGGTGGGATCCCCTTCCACGCGATAGCCTTCGGCGGTCTTGAGCAGCTGGGAGTCGTTGCAGAGCGCCCCCGCCGTCAGCAGCTCCGTCAGCGCCCCATTGGATTCCGGCAGCAGCCCTGCGCCATGAAGAGTGATGCGTCCCTCGGGTGCATACCCGACACCGGAGACGTCGTACCGAGCGCCGCCCGCAAACAACCGTGTCACGGTCATCTGGTTTTGCGTGAGCGTGCCGGTTTTGTCGGAGCAGATGACGGTGGTACTTCCCAGGGTTTCAACCGCGGGCAGCTTGCGGATGATGGCGTTGCGTTTCGCCATGCGACCTACGCCGATCGCCAGAGTAATGGTCAGGGCCGCCGGCAATCCCTCCGGAATGGCACTCACGGCCAGGGCCACCGCGGCCATGAACATGTCGATCCAGTGGTGGCCGTGCAGATAGCCGGCCATGAAGGTGACCGCTGAAAGGGCGAGGATGACGTAGAGCATCACCCCGCTGAAGTGCTTTATTTTTCGTGTGAGCGGGGTGTCGATGACTTCAGCGGAGGCGATCATGCGGTTGATCCGCCCGATCTCGGAGCGGTCACCGGTGGCAACGACCACTCCCTTGCCGGCGCCGTGAATGACAAGGGTGGAGGAATAGGCCATGTTGAGGCGGTCGGCGAGCACCGTCGACTCATCGACCGGTGCATCCTCCTTGGGCACCGGCAGGCTTTCACCCGTAAGAGCGCTTTCAGCGATGCGCAGCTCGCGGCATTCGAACAATCGCAGGTCTGCCGGCACCTTGTCGCCGGACTGGAGGATGACAATATCGCCGGGGACGAGCTCCTCGGCGGCGATTCGTTTCCGCTCACCGCTGCGAACAATAAGCGCCGAGCTGGTCATGGCCCGCGCCAGGGCATCGATGGCCTTCAGGGCCTTGGACTCCTGGACAAAACCAATGATCGCATTGGCCAGGATGACGGCGAAAATAACCCCGGCGTCGACGTACTCCCCAACGGCAAGAGTGACGGCGGTGGCCGCCAGCAGAATCAGCACCAGCGGCTGGTAGAACTGAAGAAGAAACCTCAGGAGGGGGCCTTGGGTCTTGGCGGGCGTCAGCCTGTTGGGTCCGAATTCAGCCAACCGACGGGTGGCTCTCTCAGGGTCAAGCCCTGACAACAGGCTCGTCTGCAAGGATTCGACAGCTTCATTCAGCGATATGCTGTGCCAGGATTTCTCAGTCATCCATTACCCCCACAAGGATAAATGAATTCGACCTCCGCAGGGCACCCATCGCCGCCGCCTCGTCATCCGCCAAACAGCGGATGCCTGCCGGGGCCTGCGTTTGAATATGGAAAAGGGCTCGGGTCAATGACCCAGAGCCCTTTCGGCCGGCTGCTCATTAACTTCGAACCGGCATCGGCACGAGCCGAAACCTGCCGAAATGTCCCATCGTCTCTTCG
>JALOPB010000007.1 GCA_025454115.1 Desulfobacterales bacterium
GAAGCGCTCGATCTCGCGCTTCCACTGCTCCTTCAAGGACGCCGGCGTGATCACCAGGACCTTCTCGAAGCCGAAAACCTCCTTCTTCGAAATGGCCAGAGCAATGGCCTGAATCGTCTTGCCGAGGCCCATTTCGTCCCCGATCAGCGCAGCGCGTTTGAAAAGCCCGAATTGGACGCCGTCCATTTGATAGGGGTACAGCCGCGCTTTCAATTTGACCGTGGGCGGCGGGACTTCGCGCGATAGGTCCTCCAGCTGGGTTTCCTGCATTGACAGCTCCAGTCGGCCGACAACGGTTGAACTTACCCGTACGGCCTTGAAGGCCTTGAACTCGTCCAGCAGCGGCACGAAGGCGGCGAGAGTGGCTTTTTTGAACAGGCCCTGTTCATCAAAGTGCTTCGCCAGCAACTTGCCGAGCCCATTGCCGGCTGCCGGGCGGCGCTCGCAGAAAAGTCGGGGCCGGTCGTGCGTCGAATCCCAGTAGATGTCGAAAAACGGGAATCTTTCCTTGGACAGCCGTTTTCGGAAGTCGCGCTTGCGCCGCAGATGCGCAGACAGATAAATGAGATGTTTGCAGGTACCCAGCCGGTTGCCGGCATAGTCCGGGCAGCTGCAATGCCCCCGTCCTTCCGCCGGATCGTGCAGGGTGACCACGTACTGCCGCCCGATATCGGTCTGCAGCAGGTGCCGGCCCTTGTACATCTCGCCTTCGACCACCCTGAACGTCTCGTTCTGGGCGCGTTTCTGGCGGTCCTCCAGGGCCTGGCGCCGGATTTCGTCTTCGCTCAGGCAGGCCTCCTTCCCATCGGCATCCACCGGCTGGCTGTCGGCCGCCGACTTCCAGCTCCGGACGATGTCCCGCACGTCGAGCAGGGCTGCGACCGCATGCTTGCACCCGTTGCCGGGGTACGGGCAGAGGTAGTCGCCGTAGCTTCCGTCCACCGCATAAACGAAGATCTGCTGGTCCGTGTCCGACTCCTTGAGAAGGAACGCACCGTTTTGATAAATGCCGAGGCCGCGTTCATAAATCACGGCCGAGTCGGCGAAGTTCTTTTTGATCGTTTCGGCGGTCAACGGCGGCATGATGCATTGGCTCCCGTCTTTTAGTAGCTTTGAAGTTTTTGTCCTTCGAATGATCAAGCCGGCAGATGGCGCCGGCTTTTTCTCAGGCTTCAAGGGCTATCATATGATCATGGGGTGTTGCAATTCTGAAACGGCTCCGCATGCTGGCAATACCACCGCGTGCTCGCGGCGCAGCCTTCGCCATCAGCGGTAGTGGCGATAGTCGACGCCGTGCTGCTGCGCCTTATAGGCGAACTTGCGCACGGTGGTCTGCAGGACCTGGGCGGCGTTGGTGATGTTGCCGCGGGTGTTTTTGAGAGCGTCGATCAGCATTTCCTTCTCGAGGTTGGCGACGGCTTCCTCTAAGGACAGGGCCGGAAGCGTACCGGATTCCTGGCCGGTCTGCAGCGTCGGAGGCAGGTGGTAGCTGTGAATAACCCCCTCCTCGCAGAGCAGGACGGCACGTTCGATGCAATTCTCCAGCTCACGCACGTTGCCCGGCCAATGGTACTGCATGAGCATGTCGATCGCCGGGGTCGAAAACCGCCGGATGTCCTTGTGGTTTTCCTTCGCATATTTCTCGAGAAAATAATCAGACAGCAGCAGCATGTCGGTTTTGCGTTCCCGCAGGGGCGGCATGTAAATCGGAAAGACGTTCAGGCGATAGTAGAGGTCGCCCCGGAAGGTGCCCTCATCGACGGCCTGTTCGAGGTTTTTGTTGGTGGCCGCGATGACGCGCACGTCCACCTTGATCGTGCGCTGGCCGCCGACACGGTCGAACTCCTTCTCCTGCAGGATGCGCAGCAGGTTGGCCTGCACATCGAGGTTGATCGAACCGATCTCGTCCAGGAAAATCGTGCCGCGGTGAGCCATTTCGAACTTGCCGATTTTCTGCTTGATGGCGCCGGTGAAGGCCCCTTTTTCGTGGCCGAACAGCTCGCTTTCGATCAGATTCGAAGGCAGTGACGCGCAGTTCACCTTGATGAAGGGGGCGCTCGCCCGCTGGCTGTTGTAATGGATCGAGTTCGCCACCAGTTCCTTCCCGGTGCCGCTTTCGCCCCGAATCAGCACGGTGGCGTTGCTGCGGCAGACCTGGGAAACCATCTGGAAAACTTCGCGCATGCGGTTGCTGCTGCCGATGATGTTGCTGATGGTGTATTTGTTCTTGAGCTCGCCTTGCAGACGCCGGTTTTCATCCCGCAGGCGCTCGTTTTCCAGACGGATGGTTTCCAGCTTGATGACATGGCTGGCGATCATGGTCGCGATCACCGACAGCAGGCGCTTGCCGTCATCCAGGGCATAGGCGTCGTCGTAAGGCTTATCCACGCTGAGGGCGCCGATCACCTGGTTGCCTTTCTTGATCGGCACGCAGAAAAAAGAAATCTCACGGGTCCGCTGGCGTTTGCGGCTGGCGGTGCGGTCCAAAAACCGGGGCTCCTCGCTGATCCGCGGGATCGCCACGGCCTTTCCGGTTTCAATGACCTGGCCGGTGACCCCCTCCCCCAGCTTGTAGCGCACCCGCTCGATGGCGGAGCGGGTGATGCCGTGAGCCACCTCGATATGGATCTCGTTGCGCACGGGGTCCAGGAGGGTGATCGTACCCCGCACCATGTCCATTGAGCTGGAAAGAATGTCCAGAACCCGGTATAGTGATCGCTTGAGATCCAGGTGTTCGTTCAGGGCCTTGGTGATTTCGTACAGCAGGGTGATGTCTTCAATTCGATCGGTTGTCTTCATTTACATTTTTGCCGATAGTTAGTTTATTTTTTACAATTTTGTTAACCATATCACTTCGCTGACAAAATGCAACCCCCCGATGATTCTGCACCTCGATATGGATGCCTTCTATGCCTCGGTCGAACAGCTGGACCACCCCCGGCTGAAGGGTCAATGCGTTATCGTCGGCGGGTCATCCGCGCGCGGGGTGGTCTCCGCCGCCAGTTATGAGGCCCGCCGATTCGGGGTTCGTTCCGCCATGCCGATGTTCCAGGCGCGGCAGCGGTGCCCACACGGCATATTTATTCCACCGCGGATGGATCGCTACCGGCACGTGTCGCGGGAGGTTCTGGCCATACTGCGGGAATTCTCACCGCAGGTCGAGCCGGTGTCGATCGACGAGGCCTTTATGGATCTCACCGGGACCGAGAGCCTGCACGGACCGCCGGCTGTATTGGCGGCCGCCTTAAAATCAAAAATCTTCGGCACCCTTCACCTGACCTGCTCGATCGGTGTGGCGCCGAACCGGTTTCTCGCTAAAATCGCTTCCGATTATAAAAAGCCGGACGGGCTGACCGTCATCGCACCGGACCAGGTGCACGAGTTTATCGAACGACTCCCGATCGAAAAGGTTCCGGGAGTGGGACCTAAAACCCAGGCCAGAGTTGCGGAATTCGGCATCCGCTTCCTGGGAGACATTCGCAAATACTCCGAGTCGGCCCTGCGAGCAAGTTTCGGCAACTTCGGCAGCCGACTCCGCGAGCTTGCCTGCGGCATTGATCCAACCCCCGTCATGCCCGATACCCCCTGTCAATCGGCCAGCAGCGAATGCACTCTCGATGCAGATACCGCTGAAACAGCTGTGCTGGCCCGCTGCCTGCTCGAACAGGCCGAGGAAGTTGCTGCGGCACTCCGTCAAGAGGGGGTCAAGGCCCGCACCGTGATTTTAAAGATCAAGCACGCCGACTTCAAACTCATCACCCGCCGCACCACGTTTGCGCCGCCCACGCAATCATCCAAAGAAATCTATGACCAGGCGCTCCTTCTGCTGAATGCATACCCGTTGAGCCGGAAGGTCCGCCTGATCGGATTGGGCGCCACCGGCTTCGTCCCGGCAGACGCGCCACGTCAACTGGCTCTGTTCACAGCGGAGAAAACGTCCAGAAAAGGTTGGGAAAAAGTAGATCGGACGGTGGCGACAATTAAGACCAAATTCGGAGAGAAAGTTATCGGCCGGGCGACGCTCCAGGAGGATTGAGAAACTCGATGGCATCCAACACTCGGCCGACCACCTGGTCCGGCGTCAATCCGTCGGTAGCCACTGTGGCATCGGCATACTTCAAGTAAAGCGGGCGGCGCTCGGCGTAAAGGCTTTCAATCGTCTGACCGGGGCCGATGACCACGCCGCGGGCATCGACGTCGTCCAACCGTCGTTTCAGGTGCTCGACCGCAATGTCCAGGTAGATGGCGATTCCATTGGATTTCAGATGACCCATGGCGTTCGGCCGATAGACTACACTCCCGCCCGGCGCGATGACGTGGGATTCGACCGCCAGCGTGAGGATGTGAGCTTCTTCGATACGGCAGAACTCGTCGGAGCCATATGCCCGGATGAGTTCCTGTAGGCTGCGGCCTTCCCGCACTTGAATGTAAATATCCGTATCGATGAAGGAGAAGCCCAGACGCTTGGCCAGGAGCACCCCGTCCGTGCTCTTGCCGACGCCGGGCATGCCGATGAGGATGACGTTGCGGATACGGCCTATCCCTTCAGCCGGCGGCGAACGGCGGCAACACCGATCAGGCCGCCTCCGAGAAGGATGACGGTCGCCGGTTCGGGTACCGGATGGTTCGGTAGTTTGCCGTTAAAAAGCTCGTTGTGGGCCTCACCCGTTCCGAGGAGAGATCGGGCAATCAGGTTCCCCTCGATGTGGCCGTTGTCGAACAACGTATCCGCCCACGGTGCCAGAACGGTTCCGTGGACCTCGATCCCCGCAATCGTCAACGCCGTGGCTTCGAAGAAGTTATAGAGGATCAGCTCATCCGGAAACAGCCCCAGAGTGTCGTAATTCGCGTCCAGCTCGTTGAAGTAGAAGCCGAAGTTTTGCATCTGCGCCGATTGGCCGGAAATATTGATGAGCGTGGTGGCGCCATAGGGCACGTTGATGTGAAAACCGATGTTCTGGACGATATCCGCCGCCGAAAGCGTGAAGATGTTCAAAGCGGGATTCGTGCCGGTCAGAAAAACCTCACCGGGCTTGACTGAGGATGAACCGGTAGCGGCCAAGCCGGCCCAAAACGTAGACATGCCCTGAAGATAGGACTGCTCCGTTGCAAAATTAAACGGAAGAGCGGCTGAGGTCGTCAGGGAGCCGAATGCGACGGAGCTGCCACCGTTGTTCTGTGCGATGGTGGCGGTTCCGCCGACGACGATGTCTCCCTTTTTGTATATGGACGCCCCGGAGTTTATATCCGAAAAATAGCCGACGCTGCCATTGGTCCAGGTAAGATTACCGCCGACGACCAGGTCCGGGTAAGACGGATTGATGGTTTGAACCTCGCTGGCCACAGACATGTTGTAATAGGCCACGCTGCCGGCCGCCGCCACCCGGCCCTGAGAGTCTGTATCCTCTTGAGCGATATCGCCAAAAATAAATTCGTTGTAGTAACCGGCGGTTCCAAGCACAGAGCCGCTAGCCGGCGTTAAGGTCATGAGGAGGAATAATAAAACGATTGCATATCGGGGGGCGAGTTTATTCATGATCTGATCTCCCGAAAGAAATGTTTGGAAAACGCTCAACCTTGATTCTTGGATCCCGTCGACCACCCAATCCTCACACAGAAGTGTGCTTTAAACGCCATCTTTTTCTGTGCCCTGTCGCATAAAATCGTAGTCTATCATTTATTATTTGTCCAGACTAAAATTTGAGGAAAATGAGCTTCAGCAGGATTGCGACGAGACGCGCCGTGCATTAAGATGCCATAAATCCAAGATCCACCCGACCATTGGCGCAGCGGTTGTCGGACGCTTTAGATGGCATATATATTGGGGGAAATTTATATTGACATACAACATATAGTGTGGGATACTAAAGCTCTGCTTAGGAATAGAAGTAGACTCCATTCTTCACCCATCCGGTGAGCCAGGAGAATTTTTCTGCCATAATTTTTCAACCATCCACTTACCTGCTTTATCATCAAGGAGTATTTTAATGGGCGAACAGGGGAAATTTCTAGTTACGAATGAGGGCCGTTTCGATTTGGCATCTTTTTCCTGGGACGACCAGTCGTTCACCGACATCCTGGTCCGAGACCATCCGATTAATGCCGATCAGGCCCTGGGAATCAGTCGTTTCTTGCGCGAAGAGATCTCCAAGATGGAGGTTCAAACCATTACGCTTTCAGTCATCGAAAACATGATAGAGGACAAGCTCATGGAATATGGGTTGACCCGACCGGCCCGCGTGAAGCTGGACAAACTCATCTTCGGCAAGGGCGAATTGAAACTTACCGATAACGCCTTGGCCGTATTGAAAAAGCGTTACTTAAAAAGGGACGGCCAGGGGAAAGTGGTTGAAACCCCTGATAAAATGTTTCGGCGGGTCGCTCAGCACATCGCCAAGGCCGAAAAAAATTACGGGGCTGATGATGCTCGCGTGAAGGAAATCGAAGAGATCTTCTACAGCCTGATGACCCAGTTCGTTTTTCTCCCCAACTCTCCCACCTTGATGAATGCCGGCCGGCGATTGGGCCAACTGGCGGCCTGCTTCGTGCTGCCGGTGGAAGACACGATGGAAGGTATTTTCGGAGCGCTGCGCAACGCGGCCCTGATCCATAAGTCCGGCGGAGGCACCGGGTTTTCTTTTTCGCGGCTGCGGCCCAAGAACAGCAACGTCGGAACGACCGGAGGCGTAGCTTCCGGGCCCGTGTCGTTCATGAAAATCTTCAACACCGCCACAGAACAAGTGAAGCAGGGCGGCACCCGCCGCGGTGCCAATATGGCCATCTTACGGGTGGATCATCCCGACATCATGGAGTTCATCTACAGCAAGAGTAACGGCCGGGAGCTGAACAATTTCAACATCTCGGTGGGGGTGACCGATGCTTTCATGCAGGCGGCTGCGGCTGATCGGGAATACGACCTGATCGACCCGCGTGACAAACAACCGACCGGCCGACTGAATGCCGCCGATGTCTACGAGGCCCTGGTGACCCAGGCCTGGAAGACCGGGGATCCCGGCATCGTTTTCCTCGATCGGATGAACGCCGATAACCCCACCCCGGCGTTGGGGGAAATTGAATCCACCAACCCCTGCGGCGAGCAGCCGCTGCTGCCGCTGGAAGCATGCAACTTAGGCTCCATCAATCTGGCCAAATTTGTAGTGGCCTCCGACGAAGGACCGGTCATTGACTATCCGGCTCTCAAGGATGCCATCGCCTGGTCTATTCGTTTTCTCGACAACACGATCGACATGTCGCGGTATCCCTTGCCGGAGATCACCGAAATGGTGCGCGGCAACCGCAAGGTTGGATTGGGCGTCATGGGGTTCGCCGACTTGCTCTACCAACTCGGAATCCCTTACAATTCAGAGGATGCCCTGCAGATGGCCGGCGAGGTCATGCGGTTCATACAAGAAACGTCCCACGAAACCTCCATGGCGCTCGCCGAAGAACGAGGTGTCTTTGGCAACTGGGATCGCAGCACGTACAGGGACAAGGGAATCAAGCGACGCAACGCGACCACCACCACCATCGCCCCCACCGGCACGCTGAGTATCATCGCCAGCTGCTCGAGCGGCATCGAGCCGCTGTTTGCCTTGAGCTTCGTTCGCACGGTGATGGACAACGACAAGCTCATGGAAGTGAATCCGGTTTTCGAAAAAACAGCGAAAGAACGGGGGTTTTACAGCTCGGAGCTCATGGATCAAATCGCCCGCCAGGGAAGCATTCATGCGATGGAAGAAATCCCGGAGGATGTGCGCCGGGTGTTTGTGACCGCCCACGATGTCTCGCCCGAATGGCACATCCGCATGCAGGCTGCGTTTCAGAAGTTCACCGACAACGCCGTCTCCAAAACCGTGAATCTGCCGCGGGACGCCACCGTGGAGGACGTTCGCAAAGTCTACGATCTGGCCTTCCAGCTCGACTGCAAGGGCGTCACCATCTACCGCGACGGCAGCAAGGAGAACCAGGTGCTCTCCTTCGGCCAGAAGAAGGAAGAGGCCGACCGGCTGATGGGCGCGGTTCTGGACCGACCCGAGACCCTCTTCGGGTTCACCACGAAGATCAAGACCGGCTATGGCCACTTGTATGTTACCGTAACCGAGTTTGAGGGAAAGCCGTTCGAAGTGTTTGCCACCATCGGCAAATCCGGCCGCTCCACCACGGCCAAGACCGAAGCCATCGGCCGACTGGTATCGCTCGCCCTTCGGGCCGGGGTGACGGTCGACAAAATAGTGGATCAGCTCAAGGGCATCGGCGGCGAGCACCCCATCTTCCAGGACGGGGGTCTGGTCTTGTCGATCCCGGATGCCATCGCCCGTGTGATGGAAAAACGCTATCTGACCGGAGAAAATGCCGCCAAGTTCCGCAAGACCGAATACAGCCTGCTGGGGGAGAAGTGCCCGGAGTGCGGGCAGGTGGTGAGCTTCGAAGAAGGGTGCATGATCTGCCACTTCTGCGGCTTCAACAAGTGCGGTTAAATCACTCATCAGCAGGGCGGGTTTTCAGCCTCAGCGCGCCGCAACCATCCGTTCAACGAACCATCGTACGGCAGTAAGCCCGCATCATATGGTTCCGGACAGCCCCGACGAGGACCGATGTCCACCCAGCCGCCGGCCGTCTCTGCCTGGGTGCGGTTCCTCTATACGGCTTGGGGGCGTAGCTGAATCTCCTGAAAAATTGGTTGCGGCGCGCTGCGGCCGAAAGCCCGCCCCGCCGGACCTCAACTGCGGCCCTATGCCTTCCGAAGACAGTTCCTGCAGATTCCATCTACGCGAACCTCCACGCCTTGAATCTCGCCGGCGAAGGAGTGCTCGATCCCCTGTAAGTCGACCTTGAGGCTGCCGGGCTGCAGGCATTGCAGCGCACCGCAGCTCTTGCAGTGAAAATGAGGGTGGGCGGGATGGTTTTCATTGGGTGCCAGGCCGTAAACCAGACTTCTGCCGCCGCCGCTGAGCCGCTCCACCAGGCCTTTATCGACCAGCATTTCGAGAATACGGTAGACGGTCACGCGGTTGATCGCAGAGCTGCGATTAAGCGTTGCATAGATGTCCTGTGCGCTGAGCGGCGACGGATTTCCGCCGACCACCTCCAACACCCGCACCCGGTTCGTCAAAGGCTCAAGATCCCGGCCCATGAGCAACTCGCTGTAATTGCAGTGCTGGCACACGGCCGCCTCCCCTTACTTCGAGTTGGGTGCTTCCCGGATTGGATCAGGGCGCCCCATGGTTTTCAACCGCCCCCACACAGCAGACAGCAAAAACCCCGCCGCCGCAACCAGTATGATAGTGGCTCCGGAGGTCAGGTTCAGCAAATAGGAAAGCCAAAGGCCGGTGAGGGTGAACAGACAACTCAAGACCGACGCAATCACCATCATAGCGCGCAACGAACCGGTGAATTTTTCGGCGATAAACGGCGGGATCGTCAGCAGGGCGATCACCAGGATCAACCCCACCACGCGGATGATCATCACCACCGTGACGGCAATCATCCCCAGCAGAAGGCAGTACAGAAACGTCACAGGGACGTTTCTGAGGCGGGCGAATTCGTCATCGTAGGACATGGCCAGAAAATCGTTATAGTACCAGGTTACGATCGCGATGACCCCGGCGCCGATAACGCCCATCTGCCATAAATCCGAAACCGGTACCGCCAGAATGCTGCCAAAAAGATAGCTCATCAGATCGACGTTGTATCCCGGCGTCAGGTCCAACAGAATCACACCGGCCGCCATCCCGACCGCCCAGATCACCCCGATCACTGCATCCGCCCGGTGCTTGGCTTTAAGCGTGACGGCGGCCATGACTCCGGCCGCCAGAAGGGAAACACCCGTCGTGCCGGCCACGTAGGGCCATCCCATGTAAAACGCCAAACCGATCCCGCCGTAAGCAGCGTGAGCGATGCCGCCGGCTAAAAAAACGATGCGGTTCACGACCACCAGGGTCCCGATCACCCCGCACACCAGGCTGACCAGGATGCCCGCGGCCAGGGCATTGCGCATGAATTCAAGCTGCAGCGCGTCAACCATCTTGCGTATCCTCGTGTCGGCAGAGCACGCGATGGGGGACCCCATGGGCCACCAGGTCTACCGGGCAGCGATAGGCCGCATCCAGCATCTCCTGGGTGATCTCGCCCGATCCGTGGTAGTGAAGATCGCGGTTGACACAAGCCACGGATTTGACATGGCTGGAAAGAATCATCATGTCGTGGCTCACCGCCACGATCGTGACCGTCCGGTTCAATTCGCTCAGTACGTCGTAGAAATCGCTGCGGCTCTGAGCGTCGATGCTGGCCATGGCCTCATCCAGGAAGAGCACTTCCGGCTTTGAAACGAGCGCACGGGCGATGAACACTCGCTGCAATTGACCGCCGGACAGATCGCCGATGCGGCGATCATGCAGTGCCCAAACCCCGAGCTGCTCCAGGGCCGCCCGCGCCGCCAGCCGGTCCTGGCGGCTGTGCCCCGACCAGCCCCTGCCGGTTCGCAGGCGGCCCATCAGAACCACGTCGATGACCGAAACCGGAAAGGTTTTGTTGATGTGCACGTTTTGGGGAACGTAGCCGATGCGATGGGCGGCCTTCCGCGGCGGGCGATTGAAGACACGCACCGCCCCCCGGCCGGGCTCCAGCAACCCCAGCATCAGCTTGAGCAGGGTCGTCTTGCCCCCGCCGTTGGGTCCGATGACGACCAGAAAGTCCCCGCGCGCAACCTTCAGGTCGACGTCTTGAAGAACCGGCTGTCCATTGAAGGCGAACCAGACCCCGCTGACGTCAATGATGATTTCGGCCATAGCGGCTCCGACAGACAAGCAGGATCGCGCAAAGCGCGATCGGCTGCATCATCGGCCTTGGGTTTAAAATTCCCCGGGAATCGAAACGTCGCTTCATGGCAAGGCCGCCTTGAATTTACGACCGACCCCAAGCAGGTTTTCGGCCCAGTTTCCGGCCATCGGGTCGGCGACCACCACCTGCCCTCCGATTTCCCGGGCCACCATTTCGGCGCTCTTCACGGAAAATTGCGGCTGGACGAACACCACGTTGACCCCATGCTCCCGGGCGTGATGGATCAGCTCCTTCAACTGAGCCGGCTTGGGATCCTTGCCCTCGGCTTCGATGGGCACTTGTTCCAACCCATACGCCTGGGCAAAGTAGCCCCAGGACGGATGAAACACCATGAACCGGGCGCCCGAGTTGCCGGCGAACATCGTTTTCAACTCGGCGTCAAGAGCATCCAGCTCCCGAAAGAAATCGACGAGGTTTTCTTCATAACGCGTCCGGTTGGCGGAATCAACCGCAACCAGCGCATCGGCGATATGTCTGGCCTGGATCTTCACCAACGGCGGCGACAGCCACACGTGAGGGTCGGGTGTTCCGGCACGGTGCTGAGAGTGTTCGCCGCCGGGACTGGCAGCGTGTTGAGTGTTTCCGGATGAAGCCCGTCGCCCTTTATCTTTCCCGTGCGAGTGGTGCGCGGAGAGAGCCATCTTTTCGATGCCCTGGTCGGTCTGAACAATCCGCATCCCAGGGCTGGCTGCGGCGATTCTTTTCATCCAGGCCTTTTCGAAATCGATCCCCACCGCAAAATAAACGGCTGACTTGGCCAATTCGGCCATCTGCCTGGGTTTGGGCTCGTACGTATGCGGATCAGCCCCCGTTGGCACGAGAACCGCGACATCCACAAGGTTTCCTCCGATTCTCTGAACAAAATACTGTTGGGGAGTGATGCTGACGAAAGCCTTCAATTGGTCAGCATACGCCGGGGAACCTGCCGTGAGTAGGCAGATCAGAACAACAGTCGGGCAGCCGAATCTCCTCATAAACGTTCTCCTTTCGATTGCAAAGCAACTTTATTGCATCATCAATTTCTTTTCTCGATCCATGCAGCCGGTCGACATGTCATCGCCATTTACAATATTGTACTTTGAAATTATTGCGAATATAATTCCAGCGATTATCATAAGCGGTGATAAACGAAAAATTAATCCTTAAAACTATACGCAACATTGTTGCATAAATTGTTAAAAGTCAAGTGCTTTCAAGTAACTCTGCAAGGCGGTTCCGGGGAAGACGAATTACGGTTTCAGAAGCTTTATTCCGTCACGGGTGTCCTTGACGATGTAGCCCATGCTCTGGATCGCATCGCGCAGCCGGTCGGACTCGGCCCAGTTCTTGGATTCCCGCGCTCGGCGTCGGGCTTCGACCAGCAGCTGCACCTCGGCCGACAACTCTTCGCGCTGGTCAACCTGGTCCAGGCTCAGACCCAGCACACGGTCGAACTCCAGAATGGTACCGTGCTTCTCGCTTGGTGGGATATCGCTTTTCAGCATTTCCTGTACCACTGCCAGGGCACGGGGCATATTCAGGTCATCGTTGACGGCTTCCAAAAATTTTTCGCGGTGAGCGGAACTGACGACCCCGGAGGCGGATTTGCCGCCATCTGTCAGCTCCCGCACCTGGTTGCAGAGATGTTCGAGGCCGTTCTTGGCCGCCTGAATGGACTCGTCGCTGTACTCCATGGGCTTGCGGTAATGGGTCAGGAAAGCCGCGAATCGATAGGCCAGCGGCGGGATGCCGCGCTTGACCAGCGCGTTATCCAGCGTGAGAAAATTCTCCTCGCTTTTGGCCATCTTCTTGCCGCCCTGAATGTTGAGAAAGGCCCCGTGCATCCAGAAATTGAAAAACTTCCGGCCGGTAGCCGCCTCGGACTGAGCGATCTCGTTGGTATGATGGATGTCGATGTGGTCGATTCCGCCGCAGTGGATGTCGAGCTGGTCTCCGAGGAACTGCATGCTCATGGCCGAACACTCGATGTGCCATCCGGGAAAACCGACCCCCCACGGGGAGTCCCACTCCATCTGGCGCCGGGCGCCGGGCGGGGATAACTTCCACAAGGCAAAATCCGTCGCGTTGCGCTTCTCCGGGTTTTTCTCCACCCGGGCCCCTTCCTGAAGGGCTTCCAGGTTTTGGCTCGACAGGCTCGCATAACCCGGAAATTTGGCGGTGTCGAAATAAATGCCATCCCTGGTTTGGTATGTGAATCCCTTCTCTTCCAGGATGCGGATGAGGTCGATCTGCTCGGGAATGCTGTCGGTCGCCTTGCACCAGATGGTGGGCTCCAGGATGTTCAGCCGGGCGATATCCTGCTTGAAAGCCTGTGCGTAATACTCGGCGATCCCCCAGGCCGTCTTGCCCTCGCGTCGGGACCCGGCTTCCATTTTGTCCTCGCCCATGTCCCGATCGCCGGTCAAATGGCCGACGTCGGTAATGTTCATGACATGGCGCACCGTGTACCCGTTGAAGGTGAGGACCCGTTTCAGGACGTCTTCGAAGATATAGGTACGCAGGTTGCCGATGTGGGCGAAGTTGTAGACCGTCGGACCGCAGGTGTAGAGGCCGACCTCGCCGGATCGGATGGGAACGAACGCTTCCTTTTGCCGCGTCAGGGTGTTGTACAGGTAAAGTTGCATGCGTCGTCTCCGTGAAGGAATTCGCCGGCTGATGTAACACACCCTAACGCGGCACTCAACCGGTGTGTGCAAAAATAGTCGTCAATTTACCACGCCGCAGCCGATGCGCGCACCGCCGCCGCCCAGCGCCTCCGGTTGATCTGAAAAGTTGTCGCCCCCGGCATGCACCATGAGGCTCCGGCCTTTGACATCCGTCACCTTCAGCCGCGGCGCCAGCACCGGCAGCGTGGATTTACCCTGGGCGTCGACGAACAACGGTGGCAAGTCTCCCAGGTGCCCGTCTGCGTAGGGACCTAGATGCCTGCCGGTTTTGGCCGGGTCGTAGTGGCCGCCTGCGCCGAGGGAGGGGACCGGCTTGCCGTCCTTGTCCATGGGCGCGCAGCTGGGGTGCTCATGCACGTGGAAACCATGGATTCCGGGGGGCAGGCCGCCCAGGTTCGGGGTGAACAGGGTACCGTACGGGGTTGCGGTGATGGTAACGGTGCCGAGCACGGCACCGGGCCCGGAAGGCTCAGCGGCACGAATTTCGACAACCGTCGGTTGCGCGTGCGCAAAGCTGAAACACGTCGCCAGGGCAACGAGGTTCACGATCCAGATTTTTTTCATGAGGTATCTCCTTTCATGGGACAGGGCATGGGGCGACATCCGGTCGGGCGATTCCTGCGGGCGTCGACGCCGAGGACCCGAAGGCGGATCGAACTGGCCGCCGCATGGAGCGGATCTGAAAGCGACCGCTCGCTGACGGCATAAAGGATAATACACAAATCCTACCTGCAAAGACGGCGCACTGGCGGCGGGCGAGCCGGGCGGACTCAGAGTTTGCCCTTCTTGAGGATGGCCACAAGCAGCCAGACGCCCATGAGAGCGGCCGCCAGAAAGCCGATGATGCCGATGAGCGATATGCCGTAGAACAAGGGGGGTGTTTTGGAAATGACGATCAGGGCCGAGCCGACGATGAGGGCGGCGATGATGATGGCGAAGGCTATACGGTTGCTGATCTGGTCGTGAGTGGCCAGGATTTTTTCAAGGCCGTCGTGTCGGATCTTCAGGCTGAGTTTCTGCTGTCTCAATAGCCCCGCCAGGTCGAGCAGCTCCTTGGGGAACTGGTTCAGAAACGTGAGCATCCGCCCCGCCAAGTCACCCACGGTTTCGGCCACCCGCTGCGGCTTGAACCGGTCCATGAGCACCTGCTCGATGAACGGCGCCGCCTTGGCGATCATATCGAAATCCGGGTCGAGCATCCGGCCGACCGCCTCCACGGTGCTGATGGCCTTGAGCATCAGAAAAATGTCCGCCGGTAGGCGCAGCTGAAACCGGGTGGCAATCTCCAGCAGATCCTGCAGGAGCTTGCCGACCTCGATGTCCTTGAGCGGGCGGAACAGATGCCGTCCCATGAACTCCGACAGCTCACGCTCCAGCTGCCGCATATCCGGCGGCTGCTCCCAGCTGGTCAGCTGCAGGAGCACCTGGGCCGCTCGGACTTCGTTGCGGCGCACGACGCTGTCCACCAACTCGACGAATATCTCCCGCGTCTGGCGGTCCACCACGCCCACCATGCCGAAATCCAGGAGGCAGATCACATTGCCCGGCAAGGCAAAAATATTCCCCGGATGCGGGTCGGCATGGAAGAATCCAAGGTTGAAAACCTGCTTGAGGACGATGTCGGCGCCGCGCGAGCAAAGCAGCCGACGGTCATAGCCGGCGGCATCCAGCTGATCGATGCTCGAAATCTTGATGCCGTCGACGAATTCGGTGGTGAGAATGCCGGCGGAGCAGAACTCGCGATAGGCGGCCGGGATGTAGACCGTCGGGTCTCCGAGAAACCCCTGGGCGATCCGGTCGATGTGGGTGGCCTCGATGCGGAAATCGATTTCCTTCTCCAGGATGCGGGCAAACTCCTCCACGATCTTGACCGGATTGTGCAGGGCCAGCTCTTCCACGTGCCGTTCCGCCAGGGTGGCCAGGTGCAGCATGATTTCGAGGTCCACCTCGATGAGCGCGCGGATGCCGGGGCGCTGGATCTTGACGGCGACCGCCTCGCCGTTTTTCAGCCGGGCGCGGTGCACTTGGCCGATGGATGCCGAGGCCGTCGGTTCCGCGTCGATGCGCTCGAACACATCCGAGGACGGAGCACCCAGCTCCCGTTGAATGATGGCCTCGGCTTCGTCGAAGGAAAACGGAGGGACGCTGTCCTGAAGCTTGGACAGCTCGTGGATGAACTCCACGGGAATGAGGTCCGGCCGGGTCGAGAGCACCTGACCCAGTTTGATGTAGGTGGGGCCGAGTTCCTCGAGAGCCATCCGCACCCGCTGGGGCCGTGTCAGCGGCTCTTCACGCGGCGGCCGTTTCTTAGAGATCAATTGAAGACCGACTTCAAGATACTGGTCGATCTTCAACGACTCCACGAGCTCGCCGAACCCGTGCTTCAGCAGCACCGCCAGAATGTGGCGGTAGCGGTTGAGATGGCGGTAGGTCCTGCTGATGACCCCAATTTTGCGGATGCTCAGCATGGTCAGCCGGGTGCGGAAGCGCCGGTCTTTCAGGAAGAAGGCTTGGCTTTGGATCGAACCCTGGAGGCAGCGGCTTTCCCGGCCTTCGCTCCCTTTGGCGCCTGGGCCGCCTTAAGTTCTTTCCGGAGGCCCTGGATCTCTCGCTTGAGAGATTTCACGTCGTCGCTGGTCGCGATGTCGGCTTTCTTGAGCACGTCCTGGACCAGACGATGGACCTGCCCCTCCATTTTCTTCTGGGCCTCATCGTAGCTCTTCTTCAAATTTTTGAGAAGGTGACCGGCGTCTTTTTCGGAGAGTTGGGCCTTTTTGATGATGTCCTTTCCCGCAGCCTCGACTTCGGTCCAGGTTTTAAGAGCCAGGCCGACCCCTGTCGTCAACGCTTTTTTTAACTGTTCGATCATAACCGCCGATCCTTTCATTAAGGAGTGTTTCGGTTGCGAACCACAGCTCGCCAACGGCCGACAGGATTCAAACCGGAAATAGGCCTGCGCCGATTCCTGCCCGGCCGGCTACTTCAGCTTGCCGAGCACCGCGCTGGCGATGGTGTTCTTCTGGATCTCTTTGGTGCCTTCGTAGATCTCTGTGATCTTGGCGTCGCGGTAAAAGCGTTCTACTTCGTACTCGGTCATGTAACCGTATCCGCCCAGCAGCTGGATGGCCTCGTCGGCCACCTCAACCGCGGTGCGTGCGGCGAACATTTTGGCCATGGACGTCAGCTTGGGATCCATGCGCCCCTGATCGAAGTTCCAGGCCGCTTTGTACGTCATCAGCCGCGCCAGTTCGATTTTAGTGGCCATGTCCGCCAGCTTGTGCTGTGTCACCTGGAAATCGGCGAGACGCCGGCCGAACTGCTGCCGCTCTTTGACGTAGGCCAGGGCACGGTCGAACGCGCCCTGAGCGATTCCCAGGGCCTGGGCGGCGACCAGGATCCGGCTCTCATCGAAAAACTCGAGCACCTGGTAGAACCCGCGGCCCTCCTTGCCGATCAGGTTGGAAACCGGTACCCGCACGTCCTTATAATTCACTTCGGCCGTGGCCATCATGTGAATGCCCATTTTCTCGCCGACATCGGCGGTGGTCAGCCCCGGCCGGTCGGCTTCGACCAGAATCATGCTGATCCCGCGGTAGGACGGCTGGGCGGCCGCGTCGGTCTGGCACAAGGTGCAATAGAAACCAGCCAGCCCGCCGTTGGTGATGAAGGTCTTGGTGCCGTTGATGACCCACTCGTCGCCCTGCCGAACGGCCAGCGTATCCAACGACGTAATGTCGGATCCATGACCGGGTTCGGTAAAGGAACCGCTCGACAGCATTTTGCCTTCGGCCACCGGCGGCAGGAATTTTCTTTTCTGTTCCTCGCTGCCGAACCGCAGCACGCATTCGGAGGCGAAGCTTGCCAGGATCACGGCGCTGCCGATGCCTGAATCCCGGGCGCAGAATTCCTCGGCGATCAGAATGTTCTCCAGGACTCCGAGCCCCTGGCCGGAAAACGTTTCGGGATAATGCACGCCCACAAAGCCGAGCTCGGCTGCTTTCTGCCATATCTTCCTGGGAAACTCGTGCTTGCGGTCCCATTCCAGTGCCAGCTCTTTGTCGAATTCACCTTTTGCAAATTCCCGGGCGGCTTTCTGAATCTCTTTCTGCGGCTTGCTGAGTTCGAAATCCATCGTTTTCTCCCCTGTTCGTTTGTGCGCGTGGGTCCCCACCGTCTGACTGGTTTGCGCTTAGCATAGGCGTGCAGCCATTTCAAGGCATTTGCGGCGGGTACGGTTCGACTCGGCCGTCCCCGGAGAGCCGGGTTAGAAGCGTCTTGACTGTTGCAAAAAACTGGCCTAAGAATTACAGACCCGAAACGGCCCCTGCCTGGGGCCTGCAATCGGAGGCTATCCCTCGAAAGGAAACCCGAATACTCATGGCGTTCTCAATCGCCTTAGCCGGCAAGGGCGGCACCGGAAAAACCACTCTGGCGGGCCTTCTGGTAAAATACCTCATCAAACACAGCAAGACCCCGGTGTTGGCGGTCGATGCCGACAGCAACTCCAACCTGAACGAAGTGCTGGGCGTCGCCGTCTGCGGAACGCTGGGGAGTGCCCGTGAAGACATGAAGAAGGGCAACGTCCCCAGCGGCATGACCAAAGACGTCTTTATGTCCATGAAGCTGGAACAGTCCGTGGTGGAGTCCGAGAGCTTCGATCTGGTCGTCATGGGCCGGCCCGAAGGCTCCGGTTGCTACTGCGCCGCCAACTCGCTGCTAACCGGTTTTCTCGAAAAGCTGGTTGACAACTACCCGTACATTGTCATGGACAACGAGGCCGGCATGGAGCACGTCAGCCGGCTGACTACCAAGAACGTCAACGTGCTCCTGCTGGTGTCCGACCCGTCGCGGCGCGGGCTCCAAGCGGCGCTTCGGATCGACGAGCTGGCCCGGGAGTTGAACATCGGGGTTGGCAAGAGCTATCTCGTCATCAACCAGGTCAAGGAACCGCCTTCGGCCGGGCTTCTCAAAATGATCGCGGACGCCGGCGTGGAGCTGGCCGGCACCGTTCCGGCGGACGAAACCGTTTACGATTTCGACTACCGGGGCCGTCCGACCAGTCAGATGCCGGAAACCTGTCCCAGCGTTCAAGCGGCGTTTGCGATCTTCGACCGAATCGTTTCTTGATCGACGCGTGACACCGGGCTGCTGCGGCAGGGCCACAGGGCTCACGCTTAAAAAGGACGAAAGCCGATGAAGCGAACAGGTTTTCTCTACGATGAACGCTACCTGCTCCATAAAACCGGCCCTTACCACCCGGAAGTCCCAGAACGGCTCACTGCCATTTATGAAGGTCTTTCCCAAAGCGGCCTGCTCGACAAGCTGGTTCGAGTACCCGCCGCGCCGGCCGACCTGCATTGGATTATCAATGTGCACACCGCCGAATATGTCAAGCGCTTCGAGGCCGCCTGCCGCGCCGGCAAGCAAATGTTCGATTCGCCCGACAACCAGATGTGCGCCCAGAGCTATGAGACCGCCCTTTTGGCGGTCGGCGGAATTCTGGAGGCTTGCCGTCAGGTCCTGGAGGGCCGGTTGGACAACGCCTTCTGCGCGGTCCGCCCACCCGGACACCATGCGGAGGTCAGCCGCGCCATGGGCTTTTGCTATTTCAACAACGTAGCGATCGCCGCTCGTTTCCTGCAAAAGCAATTCGGCCTGACTCGGGTGGGCATCGTGGATTTTGACGTGCACCACGGCAACGGAACCCAGCACATTTTCGAGGACGATCCGACCGTTTACTATTACAGCATCCATCAGCACCCCTCCTTTGCGTATCCGGGCACCGGCCGTGAGTTTGAATACGGCCGTGGCGACGGATACGGGTTCACGAAAAATTCCCCGGTGCTGCCGGGGCAGGGGGATGAAGACTATCGACGGCTCCTGGAACGCGACCTCTTTCCGGCATTCGCCGATTACAAGCCCGAGGCCATCATCGTATCGGCCGGCTTCGACGGCCATAACGATGACGACATGTCCGACACGAAGCTTTCCACCGAATTCTACACCTGGATCATGCAGCAGATCATGGCGATGGCCACCACCTATTCCTCAGGCCGTTTGATATCAGTGCTGGAGGGCGGATACTGTCTGCGCCGGCTGCCGGAGCTTGCGCAGCATCATGTGGAGATACTGTTGAACGGCTGAAGGGGCTAACCTTCTATATAGAACAGGGGGATACTATGTTTGTCAGCAGATCGATGACCCGACGGGTCGTCACCATTGGACCTGAAGCATCAATTTTTGACGCCCAGGACCTGATGGCCAAAAGCAGGGTTCGACATATTCCGGTGGTCGAAGAGGGCAACACGCTGGTCGGCATCGTCAGCGACAGGGACCTGCGCAGCGCTCTGCCTTTTCGCTACTTCAAAGAGGGCATCAGCGCGGAGGAAAAGTCCAAGCTTCAAGACCTGCGCGTCAAGGATATCATGACGCGCAAGGTGTTCACCATTTCGCCGGGCTACACCATCCAGGATGCCTTGCTGATGATCCAGAACGCCAAGGTCGGCGCGCTGCCGGTGGTGGATGAAAACGGCCGTTTGAAGGGAATCCTGTCGGTTCGCGACCTTCTGCGGGCCTTCATCAACGTTCTAGGAATCGGCCAGCCCGGTACCCTGCTGTGCATCCTGGTCGAGGAAAAGGTCGGCCAGCTCAAGAAGATCGTCGACGCCATTACGGAAATGGGAGTTTCCTTCGGCAGCGTCCTGGTGGCCCGCTACTGGGAGGAAGACAAGCGCGCCGTGTTCCCCTACCTCCTCACCCAGAATGTGGCCCACGTTAAAAAGAAACTGAAAGAGATGGGGTACACACTGCTGGATCCGATGCAGTGGTACATGGATCAGCTGCCGGAAGAAGACCGGCCGCCGGACAAACCGAAGCCCTAACCCCAGCATGCCCAGCCCTTACGCGGAGTTGTACATTTACCAGCTGGAAGGCCGGCTGGACGCTCATGTTGCGATCGAAACCGCTGCGTTTCTGGGCCACTGGCAGGAGGAAGATTCGGCCTTCCTGTTTTTTTCGGCACCCATGACGGCGGTGGTTGAGGACCTTCTCCGCCGGCAGCCTCATCTTCGCCTGATCGAAAGCACCTGCATGGCTTACGATCAATGGCAGGGGGCTATTTCCGGCGACGAGCGCATCGGCCGGTTTCACGTCATCACCCCGTGGGACGCCGCGGCCGAATCAGTGGATCCCGATGCTCCCGACGTGATCCCCATCCTGATGGACCCCGGTCTGGTCTTCGGCGCCGGAACCCATCCCACGACCCGCGACTGCTTGAAGGCGCTGGAGCTGGCGGCGGCCGGCGGCAGCGTCCGGACCGTCATGGATCTGGGGACGGGAACCGGCATCCTGGCGCTGGCAGCGGCCAAACGGCTGGGCGCCAGGGTTCTGGCGATAGACCTTAACTTTCTGGCGGCCCGAACGGCGGCACGCAACGTCCGGCTGAACCGGCTGGGCGACCGCATTTTGGTGGCCCAGGGGCGGGCCGAGGACGTCATCGGCGGTTCGGCGGACCTCGTGGCCGCCAACCTTCATGCAGAGGTGATGCTGCGAATAATGGACACGCCGGGTTTCCGGAGAAAACGATGGTTCATCCTCTCCGGCCTGATGCGCAGCGACGCCAAGGAAGTCCGGCGCCGGCTTTCCGTATCGGGCATCGGCATCCGGGAGGAGTGGACCCGCGACGGCGTCTGGCATACCTACTATGCCGAGAACCTTGCGCCTCCTGAACCCTGGACCTCTTGAACCCTCGAACCCTTGACCCCTTTTGATTAGTATGGATGCACTCATCGCGCGCGCAATCAACGATCTTTCACCCGCCCGCCAGGCCGTCGCCCTGACCGGCGCGGGCATCTCCATCGACAGCGGCATCCCGCCGTTCCGCGGCAAGGGTGGGCTTTGGGAGCGGTTCGACCCGATGGAAATCGCCCACATCGATTCCTTCCTGCGCAACCCGGCCATGGTCTGGAGGATACTGGTCAAGGATCTGAAGGACATCATCGACACCGCTCGACCCAACGACGGACACAAGGGCATCGCCCGCCTCGAACAGCTCGGCATCCTCAAGTCGGTCATCACCCAGAACATCGACGGGCTGCACCAGATGGCCGGCAACACGGATGTGATCGAGTTCCACGGCACGTTCGCCTGGCAGCGCTGCATGACGTGCGACCGGCGCATTGAAACCAGCCAAGTCGATGCCAGCGAACTGCCGCCGCGCTGCGTCTGCAGCGGCATCCTGCGCCCGGACGCCGTCTTTTTCGGCGAGATGATCCCCCCGGCGGCGCTGTGGCGGTCGCAGGAGGTCGCATCGCGCTGCGATGTCATGCTGGTAGTCGGAACTTCGGCCGTGGTCCAACCGGCCGCCAGCATGCCCGTCATCGCCAAGCAGTCCGGCGCCATCGTCATCGAGATCAACCCGGAGCCGACCGCCTTGACCGGCATGATCAGCGATTATCTCATCCCGGGCGGGGCCGCCGAGGTCATGAACCGGATCATCTCCGGGCTGGAAGGGATACGGTGAAGACCGCTCCCGCTCCGTGGGTCCGTCTCGTTGCTCTGCCGCCCCCGACGATCAAGAACAACACGGCCGACGCCGATCGCCTCGTCGCTGAGTTGGCTAAAGCGCTCCCGGCGAAGACGGTCGACATCGGGTTCGACCTCGATCTTCTCAGACAATTGCCGGCGCTCGTGCGTCAATCCGGCTACCGGCTGCGCTGCACGCTGTTCCGCAAGCGCGATCGATGGATTTTGACCGGCATCTCCGGCGCCGATGACGCACGGACCGTGGCGGGCCTGGCCGTGGACCTCGGCACCACGCGCGTAGTGCTGCGCCTGATCGATCTTGCGACCGGCACCGCCCTCGCCGAACATGCCTTCGACAATCCCCAGGCCGCCGTGGGGCCGGATGTGCTGGCCCGTATCCATCACGCCGAAACCCCCGCAGGATTACGCCATCTCCATGCGCTGATCATCAACGGCCTGAACGGTGCCATCGACAGCATCTGTCGGACCGCCGGCCTTCGGCCGAAGGACATCAGCGCGGTAACGGTCGCCGGCAACACCTGCATGACCCATCTATTTCTGGGACTCGAACCGCGCTGGATCATACGGGAGCCCTACATTCCCGTCATCAACCGGCCGGGCGTGCTCAGGGCCTCCGATCTCGGCCTCCGGGTGGGCCCATTCGGCCGGGTGCTCGTTTTCCCCAACATCGGCAGCTATTTCGGCGGCGACCTCATCGCCGGCATCCTGTTTTCAGGGCTGCATCAGCGCGAGGACACGGCCATTCTGGTCGACGTCGGGACCAACGCCGAGGTGGTTCTTGGAAACCGCGACTGGCTGATCGGCTGCGCCGGAGCGGCCGGACCGGCGCTTGAAAGCGGAGTGACCCGCATGGGCATGCTGGCCGGTCCCGGCGTGGTGGATCGGGTATCGATCGACCCGGCAACCGGCGCCTTCGATATCCATACGATCGGCGATGAGACGCCCAGAGGGATCTGCGGGTCGGGAGTGATCGATCTGGCCGCCCAGCTTTTTCTCCACGGCATGATCGACATTCGCGGCAAGCTGGTTCCCGCACGCTGCGGCGACCGTCTGAAAATCATTGGCGATATCCGACATTTCGTGGTCGTCCCGGCCGCTCAATCCGCATCCGGCGGTGATCTCACCATCAGCCAGGCGGATCTTGACAGTCTGATCCGCTCCAAGGCGGCCATGTACACCATCCTCGAAACACTCACCATGACCGTCGGCACCAATCTGGGGGATCTGAACGCCTTTTACGTGGCCGGCACCTTCGGCTGCTTCATCAACCCGCGTTCGGCCATCGCCATCGGCATGCTGCCGGACCTCCCACCCGAGCGCTACGTCCCCATCGGCAACAGCTCGCTGGAGGGCGCGGCCTTGGTGCTGACTTCCGCATCCGCCATCGACGAGGTCGACCGCATCCGTGATCGCATCACCTACCTCGAACTCAACGTCAACCAGGACTTCATGAACCGCTTCAGCGCCGCCAAGTTCCTGCCGCATACGGATGTCGGGCGCTTTCCTTCGGTGCAACCAGGTTAGATGCGACCGGCGGCCGGAGTCGACCCGCCTGCGTTGGAGGCTTGCCGAAACCCCGTATCCACCATCGGGGCTGAAGTTGCATCCATCGAGTCGACGGAGTTAAGATAGCATTCGCTGTCAGATCAAACTTGACACGACCGACGGAGGATTCAGATGCCCGACATGCTCGTCAAACTATACGGACTGCCCAATCTTCATGAACCAATGGAGCAGATCGAACGGCACGGCATTCGGATTCGTCGCCCCAGCCCCTGGGAAAAAGTGATCCTGATCGATTGGGTGCGTGAGCATTTCAGTCCGGCGTGGAGCTCCGAATGTGAAGCGGCCTTCGCCGCCATCCCGCCGTCCTGCTTCATGGCGACTCAAAAAGACACGCTGATCGGGTTTGCTTGCTACGATTGCACACGGAAAAATTTCTTCGGCCCGACCGGCGTCGCTGATCGGGCGCGAGGCCGGGGCGTGGGGTTGGCGCTGCTGCTCTCCAGCCTGCACGCGATGCGGGACAACGGCTACGCCTATGCCATCATCGGCGGCGTGGGGCCGGCCGAGTACTACGCCAAGGCCGTCGGCGCCACATTGATCGAAGGCTCCTCTCCGGGAATCTACGATTTCGGTCTGCTGCGCAGGGAGCATGGGACTTGAAGACGGAACCCAGGGTTGCTACAGTGGGTCGTCAAAAAACCGGTCCATTCTAAGATCTAAAGACTGGAGATGGCTATGGACGATAAGATCGCCCTCATCCTCGTTGATATCCAGAACGATTATTTTCCCGGGGGGAAGGTGCCCCTGGACGACGCCCACGCGGCCAGCGTTCAGGCGGCCCGACTTTTAGGACGGTTTCGCGAAAAAGGATGGCCGGTCCTTCACATCCGGCACCTGTCCATCCGCCCGGGTGCCACTTTCTTCCTGCCGGACACGCCCGGATCCGAAATCCACCCGTCGGTCGCGCCTCGTGAGGACGAAGCCGTGATCGTAAAGCACTTCCCGAACAGCTTCCGGGAGACCTCCCTGCTGGATCAGCTGCGTGAAGCCGGAGCCGCTTCGCTGGTCGTCTGCGGCGCCATGAGCCACATGTGCATCGACGCTACGGTGCGTGCGGCGAGCGATCTTGGGTTTCAATGCCGGGTCGCTCAAGACGCGTGTGCGACGCATGCGCTGACGTTCGGTCCGGACACCGTACCGGCGGCGAAAGTCCACGCGGCATTCATGGCGGCGTTGTCCGCTGCCTACGCCGAGGTTCTGTCGACGGAAGCGCTGATACAAAAAATTCCATGACGGGTCCCTTCCCAAGGCCGCTGCGCATGCGAATCCTGCCATGCCTGCCGATCATCTTCTGTGCCGCCGCGCTGGCACTGCCTCTCTCAGCGACAGCGGAGGGGGTGTCGGTGAAGGAGGTCCAAAGAATCGAGGAGCTGATCGCTGCCGTCGCGCACCAGACCGACGCGGCCTTCATCCGGAACAACCAGACTTACGATTCGACGATAGCCGCTGAATTTCTGCGCCGCAAATGGCAGGCGCAAGCCGCCAGAGTCGGTTCCGCGGAGGACTTCATCGAGAAGGTGGCATCATTTTCATCGACCTCCGGCCGGCCATACCTCATCCGGTTCGGCGATGGCCGCGAGATCCCATGTTCGGTTTTTCTCCGGGCGGAACTGGCCAGACTCCAACGGACGACGAAGTAACGTGAGTCTGTATTGATCGAGGAGGATTCGGACGGTGAAACCGATCTATCTGGATTACAACGGCACCACGCCCCACGACCCCGAGGTGATCGCCGCCATGCGGCCTTTTCTGGAAGAGGAGTTCGGAAACCCCTCCAGCGGCCATCTCTACGCGGTGAAGCCCCGCCAAGCCCTCAACGTCGCTCGCCATCAGGTCGCCGGCCTGCTGAACTGCACGCCGGAAGAAGTCGTCTTCACGAGCGGCGGCACCGAGGCCAACAACTGGGCCATCCTCGGCACGGCCCTCGCGTTGCGTGGCCGCGGCCGGCATATCATCACCTCCCGGTTCGAACACCCGGCAGTTCTGAATGTCTGCGCATTCTTGGAAAAGGTAGGCTTTGAAATCGCCTATCTTCCGGTAGGCGAATTCGGCCTGGTAGAGGTTGCGGACGTCCAAGCCTCTCTGAGGCCCGATACGATCCTGGTCACGATCATGCACGCCAACAACGAAGTGGGCACTATCCAGCCGATTGCAGAGATTGCCGCCCTCGCCCGCTCCCGCGGTATCCGCACCCACACCGACGCGGCCCAGTCGCTCGGGAAGATTCCGGTGGATGTAAACGAGCTGGGAGTCGACCTGCTCTCGCTGGCCGGCCACAAACTCTATGCGCCCAATCCTGGAAATCGTTGGGCTGGGGAAGGCCTGCGAGGTGGCGGCCCGGGACCTGGACATAAACCGCCTTCACATGCAGGTGATGCGCGACCGACTGCACGCCGCGATCGCATCCGGGTTAACGGAAATGCGCCTGAACGGCCACCCGGAAATGCGCCTGCCCAACACCTTAAGCCTATCCTTCCGGCACCTGGAGGCCAACCGTATTTTGGAGGCCGTCGGCCTCGAGGTGGCGGCTTCGGCCGGCGCCGCCTGCCATGCGGACAGCGTCGAGATCTCGCATGTGCTCAAGGCCATGGCGGTGCCGGAGGAGTGGGCGAAGGGAACGCTGCGTCTGACCACCGGGCGGATGACGACAACGACGGAAATCGATCGGGCCGCGGACGTCATTATCAAGGCGGTTATAGAAATGCGATAAAAGCGGGAAAACCGAGATGAAGGGGGTGGGTGACCCCCACCCCCTTTTGGCGAGCTAGAAGAAGCGGTATTGAAGGCCGAGGGCCAGGCCCCAAACATCTTTATCGTACTCGGTGTCGGCCGGGGCGCGGGACGAGTTCGCATCCGTTTTCACGGATTGGTACCAGACCTTAATGGCGCTGGCCGTGATGCTCAAACGCTCAATCGGGCTCCAGACAAGGCCCAAGCCGATCGTGTCGGCATCCAGTTCCGGCGCTTCGGGCAGCAAGTCCACCGAATCCATGCCTTTTATTTCGGTGTGCATGTAGCCCACGCTGAATTTCCACTGCGGATTCATAATATACTCCAACGCGACGCCGATGTCGTAGCTGTTGCCTGGCATGGAGTCCTGAAAGCGGGCGCCTTCCAATTTGGCCGCTTTCTCAAGATAATACGTCAAGTTCGGCTCAATTCGCAGAGTTCCCGGGATGATGAAATAGGAGACGCCGACCCCGACATACCCCGGGGAGACGCCGACCCCGACATACCCCGGCAGGTCTTCCCGTTCGTGGGTCCCATCCGCCCAGCCGACGCCTTGTGAAACGAGCTGGCCGGGTGAGGTGTCCTTGGTGTCCGCCTTGAAATTGAGCGGCGTGTTGGACATGTAGGTCAACCCGATGTTGAGATCTTTGATGGGTGCCCAATCCAGACCCAAAAAGTAATTGAAGGCTTCGTCCGTGCGCTCGATTTTGACGTCGACCGAGTTGGCGGCCCCCCGTGCCTTGCCTTTGAATTCCTGGTAGGCATCGACATAACGCACGCCGCCGCCGAGTGAGAGCGAATCGAAGATCTTGAAGGCGCCTCCCAGGCTGTAGCCGACATAGTAGCTGTCGGCTTCTATGGACTGGTTTATGTTGTTGGGATTTCCGGTAGGC
>JALOPB010000138.1 GCA_025454115.1 Desulfobacterales bacterium
CCTGTTTTCGGATGCCGCCCAACTCTCTACCATTCACCGGAACCATCTCCGAAACCCTGCGCGGGATCGTCGACCGGGTGACCTATCACAACCCGGACAACGGGTGGTCGGTTCTGCGGGTGTTTCCGTTCAACAACCCCGGTCAGCAGGAGACGGTCATCGTCCACCAGATGAAGGTCTTCGCCGGCGCCACGATGGAGTTTGAAGGGGCGTGGACGACCCATCCCCAATTCGGCCGTCAATTCAAAGCCGTCAAAGCCGTCGAGAAGAAACCCGCCTCCGCCGCCGCCCTCGAGAAATACCTGGGCTCCGGACTCATCAAGGGCGTCGGTCCGAAAACCGCCAAAAAGATCGTCGCCCATTTCGGCGAAAAGGCCCTGGATGTCTTCGAGGGAGAAATTGCCCGACTGACCGAGATTCCCGGAATCGCCCAGAAGAAGCTCGAAACCATCAGCGCCGCCTGGGCCGAACATCGCGCGATCCGGGACGTGATGATGTTCCTGCAGTCCCACGGGATCAGCACGCTGTTCGCGGTGCGGATTTACAAAGAATACGGCGACAACGCCATTCCCTATGTGACCGAGGATCCTTACCGCCTGGCCAACGACTTCTACGGGATCGGATTCTTTTCGGCCGACAAGGTGGCGCTCAGCATCGGCCTGGCGCGCGACAGCGACGAACGCATCACCGCCGCGATCAAACACGTTCTGGCGTCCAGCCGGGAATTCGGCCACTGTTACCTGACCGAGTCCCAGATCCACACGCAGGTGAATGAGCTCCTGCAGATGGACATCGGTGCGCGGCTGCCCGCTCTGCTCGCGCGCATGCGGCAGGACGGCCAACTGATGGTGCGCGCGCTCGTCGCTTCGGCCGGCGCGGCGGAAGCCTGCTATTATTCCCGCACGCTTTACTTCGAGGAGCTTTACGTCGCCAAACGAGTCGCTGGAATCGGGAAGCCCCCGGACCTGGACCGCCATCGGATCGTGAACTGGATTCGGCTCTACTGCAAGGCGAAGGGCATCGCCCTGAGCGCCGAGCAGGCGGACGCTGTTCAGGGGATCGCCCGGGAGCGGTTTTCGATCCTGACGGGCGGACCCGGCTGCGGCAAGACTACGGCCACCCGGGTGCTCGTCAAGCTGCTCGAGGCGATGAAGATGAAGGTTCTGCTCGCGGCTCCCACCGGCCGCGCCGCCCAGCGCATGACGGAGGTGATCGGCAGCGAGTCTAAAACGATCCACCGCCTGCTGGAGTGGCAGATCGGAAAATTCAAGAAGAACGAGGACACCCCGCTCGATGTCGATTTCCTCGTCGTCGACGAATGCTCCATGCTGGATATCAGTCTGACCGCCTCCCTGCTGAAAGCGGTTCCCGACCGCAGCCGGATCCTTTTCATCGGGGATGCGGACCAGCTTCCCTCCGTCGGCGCCGGCAACGTTTTAAGAGACCTGATCGCGTCGGGAGCGGTCCCCTGCTTCCGGCTGACCCAGGTGTTCCGGCAGGCGCAGGAATCCCTCATCGTCCGGCATGCCCACCAGATCAACCGTGGCGAGTTTCCCCACATCGATTCACCGTTCAAGTCGCCCGAAATGTGGAAACAGGGCGCCGACTGTCTGTTCCTGGACTCGGACGAGGCCACCCAGGAGCAGATCGGGTTCGTCGCCAGGGTCCGGAAACACCACCATCTGAAATCGGCCGCGCTCGATCGCGAATCCGAAACCGGCGTCAACCCGTACGAGTTTCGAATCAACGAACCCGTGGTTCCGTACGAAACCGAGCTGGTCATTCCTAAGAAATTCCGACACGTCGACCTTGAAAAGCTGTTAGCGGCGGACACCCGGATCGAGGAGCTGCTGGCCGTTGTGCGGAAGGTTCATCCATGGTCGTCCCTGCATTATGGCCTGACGGCCTCCGACGTGGTTCGCAAACTCTACCTGGAGTGGATCCCGAAATATTTCGGCGCCGGTACCGAAATCCAGATCATCACGCCCATGACGCGCGGCAGCCTGGGAACGATGAGCCTGAACCGCATGATCCAGGAGGCCGCCAATCCGGCGCAGAAGGGCAAAAGCCAGCTGCAGGTGGGGGAACGGATTTTCCGGGTCGGCGACCGGGTCATTCACCGCCGGAACAATTACGATCTCGGCGTGTTCAACGGCGACATCGGGGTCATATCGGCCATCGACAACGAAGAGCTGACCTGTGCGGTTGATTTTTTTCCGGACGGACGAACGGTCGCATACCAGCGCGACGACATCCCGGAATTGGACCTTGCCTACGCCATCACCATCCACAAATCGCAGGGCAGCGAATTCGGCGCCGTCATCATTCCGGTGCTCACGCAGCACTTCAAGATGCTGTTTCGAAATCTGATCTATACCGGCCTCACCCGGGCCAGAAACCTCGCGGTCTTCGTCGGAACCCGCAAGGCCCTGGCCATGGCGGTGAAAAACCAAGACACCAGCCAGCGCCAGACATTCCTGCAGAAGCTTTGTGCCTCTTAGCCACCAACCCATCACAAAAAAAGAGGTGGCCCGGCAAAAGGAGGTAAAACAGGCCACCCCAGATCATAAGAAGATGGGTTGGATGCCGAAAGAAGGATGGTGGAAAACTTCCGGCATCCGCAGCCATCTCTTTAATCCGATTTAATAGTGGGTCCGGTCGGGGCAGGTGTCAACCGCTCCGGAATTTCAACCCCTCCTCGGTTGCCCTTCCGGCAACATCGCTCTCGGCGGCGGGCCTTCCCGGACCCGCCGTTCTCGCGAAAACCCGTGTAAACCAATCTATCCGAGGCCTCGTCTAACCGGTCAAATTCAACCCTGACAGGAGGACGACATGAAGACTAACATTTTGAAAATATTATCAGCTGCTGCCATCATCTTGATTCTCGGTGTCGGAGTTTCCCTGGCTGACGACGGTTGCCGTTACCCCCGCGGCCATGCCTACGGGCATTACGGGCACAAGGTTCAACATCATTACCACCACTATGCGCCGCCCCGACCCGTTTACGTCGAGCGCCATTATCGTCCGGTCGTGGTCGAGCGGCATTATTACCAGCAACCGGTCCGTTACGTGGCACCGGCGCCGAGCGGGTTCTTTTTCGGAATGTCGGTTGCAGATGCCGGATCAGCGTTCAGTTTCGGCATCGGTGGCCGGTAGCAGGAATATCGGGACGATCCCAAGCGTCTACGCATCTAATCCGGTTTTTAAAGGCCTGCAGCGTGTGTGCTGCGGGCCTTTCTTTTTCCCGGCTGCGGGTCAAAAATCAGGATGAAATTGATCTTGACAAACAATAGTTTTATATAATACCGTATTATTGTAATACGGTATTATAACTTTTGCTATCGAAATGTCATGAATTCATCCATGCGGATTTCGGCCCAGGCAGCACCGATCAGGCAGCAGACCCTGTCAAAACTTCGTCAGGCCATTCTTGAGGGGCGCTTCCAGCCGAATGAACGTCTTTACGAACAGAAACTTTGTGAGCTGATCGGAGTCAGTCGGACATCGGTCAGGGAGGCCCTGCGCCAGCTCGAAACCGAAGGACTGGTATGCATCATCCCCAACCGCGGCCCGATCGTCACAAAGCTTACCCCACAGAACGCCCTTGATATCTATCAGGTCAGAGAGCAACTGGAGGGATTGGCGGCCAGCCTGTTTGCACAACGAGCTGATGCATCCATGGTTCATGCGCTGGAGCAATCGGTTGAACGGCTAAGGGGCTGCCTCCTAAAGAAGGATGTCCGCGAATACTTGAAAAGCAAACATGAGTTCTACGACATCCTATTGAAAGGCTGTGGTAACGACGTCGTTTACGCCATACTCAATTCCCTCCTGGCACGGATCACCTTTCTCAGATCGACGTCTCTGAGCCGGCCCCATCGGCCGCTTGAGAGCCTGGGTGAAATCGAAAAAATAGTGGCTGCCATTAAACGGCAGGATTCGGTCGGCGCTTTTGAGGCCAGCAGAGAGCATATACGCAATGCGGCCGCTTTGGCGCTGCAAAAATTGGGCGAAGATCCCGATAGAATAAAAACAACAAGGGAGGAATGAGGCAATGATGACCAATGAGTTGTATGAAACCGGCCTTCGGATCCGCCGCGAGGTTTTAGGAGCGGAGTATGTGGACAAATCCATTTCCATGTCCGATGACTTCAACCGCCCCTTGCAGGAATTGGTGACCCAGTACTGCTGGGGAGCGGTTTGGTCCAGGCCCGGACTGACCCGTAAAACCAGGAGCCTCATCAACCTGGCCATGCTCACGGCCCTGAATCGTCCCCACGAAGTGAAGCTGCATCTGAAGGGAGCCCTCAACAACGGCTGCAGTCGGGAGGAAATCATGGAGGTCTTGCTGCAGACCGCCATTTATTGTGGCGTGCCGGCCGCCATCGACAGTTTCCGAGTAGCTCGCGAGGTTTTCAGCGAGGTCAAGTAATCGATACGGAGCGTTCATGAAAACACCGCAGAAATTGGGTTTCGTGGGGCTTGGCAAAATGGGGTTCCCCATGGCAAGCCGCCTGGCCCGTGCCGGTTTCGCCCTGACGGTCTTTGACATCGACCGGAGCGCTGGGGAACGTTTTGCTGCTGAAAATAGAGCCGCGGCCGCCGACAGCCTGCCGGAGCTCGCTCGGAACAGCGAGTTAATCATCACGATGTTGCCCGACAGCAAGGCGGTTCGAACGGCCGTACTGGGATCGGGTGAAGCAGGCGGTATCGCCGCGTCGATGCTACCCGGATCCATATTGGTCGACATGAGTTCGTCGGCGCCGCTGGAAACGCGTGAACTAGGCGCGCGGTTGGCGGCCCAAAACATAGAGATGATGGACGCCCCCGTCTCCGGAGGGGTTCCGAAAGCCTGTGACGGAACCCTGGCCATCATCGCGGGCGGCAGCCGGGAGACGCTGGAGCGCTGCCGGCCGGTTTTCGAAGCAATGGGCAAGAGCATTTTTTTCAGCGGCCCATTGGGTTCGGGGCATGCGGTGAAGGCATTGAACAACATGCTGTCGGCGGCAGGGCTCATCGCGGCAGCTGAAATGCTGTTGGTGGGGAGCCGTTTCGGAATCGATCCGAAAGTGATGAATGATATCCTGAATGCGTCGACCGGTCGCAACAACAGCACCGAAAACAAGGTCGAACGATACATTTTATCCAGGTCATTCTCGTCGGGATTTTCTCTGGACCTGATGGTCAAAGATCTCACCACGGCAATGGAATTGGCTCGAGCGCTGGAGGTTCCCGCCATTTTCAGCAATTGTTGTCGAGAACTGTGCGCGGCCGCCAGAATGTCCCTGGGCAAAGGAATGGACCACACCGCCGTCGTGCGTTGGTTCGAACAATTGGCCCAGGTCCGGTTGGGAGCGGAAAAATGCGGTAAGGATGCTTAATAACTAAGGAGGAATCATGCCGAAGAACGCACCGCGCAGACATCAATGCGTTGAGGTTGCCTTTTTATGATTGACAATTCAACCGGTTACAGATAATTCATCATCATAGACCCTTCCCCCATTCTGTTTTTATCAATAGTTGCACGCAGCCGAACCGATCATCTGCGCTCTTTCCAATTCACCGTGAGTCCCTGGAGGTGGCCGCTTGAAAGTCACGGTCGGCACATTCAATCTCAACAACCTGTTCTCGCGCTTCAATTTTTCCGGTGTCATCGAGGCGCTTCAATCCGGCGGCCCGGCCGGCGGGCTGACCATCCGCTACGAATTCACCGATCCCGCCACTTACCGGATCCGAACGTATCTGGGAAAACTGGTAAAAGCCAAAGATCCACAGGAGACCGAAGTCATCGCTCAGCGCATCCTCGCGATGAATGTCGATGTCCTCGCGGTGCAGGAAGTCGAGAATATCGACATCCTGAAGGAGTTCAACCGCACCAGTTTAAAGGGTCGCTACCCCTACCAGATCCTGATCGAAGGCAACGATGCGCGCTTCATCGACATCGGCCTCCTGTCGCGGCTGCCGGTGGGCGCCGTCACCTCGTTTCAAACCGCCGTGCACAGCCAGGCCCCGGCGCAGCGTGCCTTCAGCCGGGACTTGGTGGCCGCCGAGATCATGAACTCAAGCGGCTCCCGGGTGCTGTTCACGCTCTTCAACAACCACCTGAAGAGCCACTTCGGCGATGAGGATGCCGACGGCCAGGGAAAATTGGACAACGACAACCGCCGACGGCAGCAGGCGGAAAAACTGTCTGAAATCGTCGCCCAGCGGATGCGGCCCGACAGCCGATACATCATCGTGGGCGACATGAACGATGCGCCGGGTGCGGCGCCGCTTCAACCGCTGCTGGCGATCGAGGGTCAAGCGCTGTTCAATGCCCTGACCGCCCCCCAGGAAACCCGACCGGCCAAACCCGAGGCCGACGGTCACAACCCGCAGAGTCCGGCCTGGACGCACCGCTTCAAGAAGTCGGGACAGCCGCCCGAACACACGCTTTTCGACCAAATCTGGCTCAGTCCGGCCCTGGCGCCAACCTTCCGGGCCGCCTGGATCGACCGCAGGACCAAACACGGCGGCGACGGCAGCGACCACGATCCCGCCTGGGTCGAGATGGAGCTGTGACGTCTAAGCCAGGCGAGTTGGCGGATGCGATCACGGTCCCACGACGTACGATTTCAATTAGAGCCTAAACACGAAGCCCCTACCCACTATTGCGGATAAATATGGAGAAGATGATGAACGGACAAAAGTTGAATAACAAAAAGGCGCCAACTCGTCGTTCGACTGAAACTGTCATACTCGCTTCCATGTTCGCGGCGATCGTGTCGCTGCTGTGGTATTCCTCGTCGATGGCTGCTGATCTTTTCGGAACGGTCCAAAGGAGCGGAAAACCGGCTGATGGTGTTGTTGTCAAACTCCAGCCCGCGAGCACCTCTGTGAGGGACAGGGAAAAACAGGCCACTACCAACACAGCTGGCCAATATGTTATCCGGGAAATCGTGCCTGGCAAATACAAACTGATCTGTGATGATAAGGAACAAGCTCTCATTGACATCGGCTCCGGCATTAATCGACGTAACTGCAATCTATAGATCCCGATCGCCTGAAACGAAGGAGGGAAAATGGAGGAGTCATCAGGCCAAACCGTCAACCGGCGGAAGGATCGATGGGAGAAATTCCAAATCGGAACTGATATCTTTCACAAAATCTTTATTCTGATTATTGGTTCTTGTTTGGGAGCGATTTTTTACTGGTACCAGCAGCAACAAATAGAAGTACGCTACTTTGCGGATCTGATGGCGCAGCGGGAGAGTGCAGATACGCAATTACGAGCCCAGATGTTCAAAACGCTTTTCGATGCCTATTTCTCGAATAAACTTCAAACGGGAAGCATGCCGAAACCCGAATCTGCTGTTGGGTCCAGCGCGGCAAGGGAAAAAGACGAAACATATCATTCAGACATCGACGCACAATTAGAAAAGCTAAGGCTTGAGATGATGTTTACCGACCTATTGTCTAGAAATTTCGAAAGTATCGATGTGCGGCCCTTGTTTGAAAATCTTGATGCCGAATTGTCAAGGCTGCTGTCCCCTTTCCAGAAGGACGCCTACGAAATTAGCGAGGGCATGCGCAAAGCGTTCATTCTACGAGAGCAGCTGCGACGCATAGCCCTCGGCGCATCTTCACGGCAGATTACCGCTTTGGTTGGCGGGGCCGGTGCCACCGTGACAGACCACAATCTCAGATACTGCGTGGATAAGAAAGCGCAACCGATCCATCTCAATGTCTCGTTCTATGACATGCCAGCACTGGAGAATTTTGTACTTCCGGGCGGAGATCGAGTCGCCTTTACGCTTTCGGATTATAAGTCTTTCAGCTCATGCAAGTACTTCAAAGAACAGCTAAGCGAAAGTCAGAAAGCAGACTGTGAAGATTTGATGCGGGGCGAACCATGCGATACTGCAGTGATTCGAGCCGTCGTTTTCCCCGAAGGGTATATCGGGCATAGGGACCGCCCCTACATCGGCGATCTACTCACTGGGAAGTTTCGCCCCAAGTAACCTGCTTGCGAAACACACAAGGGTCTACCTCCAAGAATGCAAGCTGGAAGTACGTCAGCTTGCGCCGGCTTTTTATTTACTTGGAGGAGCACACCACAAGTGCGAGACAGGTCTCCCAGAAGGAATGATCCTTACGGGAATTTCAGATTCCTGCTTGAGTGTGCGAGGAAAACCCAAACGTATGTTTAGGCCGTGTAGCGATCGAACAAGTGGAATTCGAGTATGAGGCGATGCACAAAGCCGGATGAATATTGCGCTGCGATTGAGGCATTGAACACCTTCTTTCCTTGGCGTAACCAGAAAGAACATGCGGATGGCATTAAGAATAGGATATGCAGCATAAACCTGTAATGGTTTTGATCTGTTGGAACATTGTAATTTCCGACGTATCACCAAATCACCAAAGCTGTGATATGCTTTCGCTGTGGAGTCTTGTATAGAAACCATCTAATCATTGTTGTTATGCAGAAAGATTGAATTTGGAGGCTTTGCGAAGATAACCGTGAAGGAGAGCTATTTTTGAGTGAAACCTGTACAGGAAGTTGTTTCGCTTCTTAAGTCTTTTCCATTTTGGGAGGTAAGGACATGAAATGGAGAAACTTCGTGTTCGTAATAGGTGTATTGGTGTTCGTGCTCACTATCCCTGCAGCGTCACAGGATTGGGTGGACATCAAAAGCTCGAAGGAACTCCGCGCCCTTCACTCAAACAAGACGTTCAAG
>JALOPB010000139.1 GCA_025454115.1 Desulfobacterales bacterium
TACCCGGGATCGCTTTTCTATGATTAAAAAGTTAGTCGGGATGGTTTGCAGTCAGGCGTTCCTGCCGGTCAGAGCCCGATAGGCTTCGACCCGCGTTGAGTTTATTTAAAATCAGACAGGATATCAGCGCGTTATGGCGACAATCAATCTTAAAAAGCGCGAAGTCGAAATCAAGATTGTCTATTACGGCCCGGGGCGCTGTGGGAAAACCACCAACCTCCAGTATATTTTTCAGAATAGCCGCCGTTATATGATCGATGAAATGGTATCGATCAAGACCAAGGGTGATCTGACGTTGTTCTTCGATTTCGTCCCGATGGGTCTCGGCACCATCAAGGGTTGTGAAACCCGTGTCCAGCTCTATACCGTTCCCGGGCAGGTCAAGTACGCATCGACCCGCAAACTGGTGCTGAAAGGGGCTATCTTTCATTTTCCCCTGGTGATGCAATACAACAAACGCGACTTGGCCGATGCCGGCGTCCCCCTGATGCCGGTCGAAGAAATGAACCAGCTATACAACCGCCAGCTCAAAGCCCCCCACTTCGCCGGAAGCGCCACCACCGGCCTGGGTGTTAACGACACCTTTAAGTCCGCTTTGGTCCACACGCTGCGGTCGATCAAGAAACAAGCCGGATGGGAATGAGAGCTTGTATCGAAGCCCTCGTCCCCATTCTTTCTAATACGGTCGAGACGCCGCATTAAAATTTAGTTGCGGCTTCGGCAAGCAGGGCCTGGGTGGCTGGCGCAAACCAGCAGTCCATGAAGGCCCGGTTCAAATCCTGTCGAATGGCTTTAAACCGGGTAGGAATTTCCCGGATGCGGTGTTGCTTGGTAAGAGCGAACGCCACGGACGGCAAGGCAGCCGCTTCGCGGATTTTTTCCAGGGCGTTTTCTTCGACTGCTTTTTCCTCGCAAACGGCGTCGGCCAGACCGACGGTCTTGGCGTCGTTTGGCCCAATAAACGCACTGCAAAATTCCATTTCAACCGCCACCCGGTCCGTAACGATCTGCCGGAGCATCAAATCCGCCAGATAAGGCACCGGCAACCCGATCTTGACTTCGTTCAGCGCGATCAGCCTTTTTCCATCCGCCACAAACCGGAAGTCGCAGGCCAGCGCCAGAATAGCGCCGCCGCCGGTGGCATGGCCGCAGATGGCGCAGGCGGTAGGAATAGGCAATGTGTAGATAGCGAGCACCAGGTCCTCGAAGCGGTTCCAGAAATCAGCCATTGCGCCTCTGGTAAGCCCGAGCAGGCCGGGCACATCAAGCCCAATGCTGAAAAATTTCGAATTTCCTGCCAGGACCAGACCGCGATAGCGGTTGTCGAGATCGCCGATCACCGCGGATAGCTCATCGACAAGCTCCGCGCTGATAGCGTTGGTAACCCCGTTGGCCAGCCGCAAAACGGCAACCGGCCCCTGATCTTCCAGCACAACCATGGACATACGACCCATCCTCCTTCGGCCGGCAGCTCTGAATTTGGCCTAACTCTTCTTTCTTACTTCTGAAACGAGTTCGGGAAGCACGGTTCCGGCCCTGCCTTCCAGGAAATAATCCGCGTTTGAAAACGCCTTCTCAATGTTGACCTCGACCACCGCCGCACCATGTTCGCGGGCGATAAAAGGCAAGGAAGCCGCCGGCTGAACCATTGCCGAAGTGCCGATCACCAACATGACCCCGCTGGCTCCGGACTCCCGCCAAGCGGTCTCAAGGGCATGGGGTGGAAGCGATTCGCCAAACAGAACCGTATTGGGCTTGAGCACCCCGCCGCATGCACAGCGCGGCGGCATGCCTTCGGGGATGTGGGGGGCCTGATATTCCCTGCCGCAGCCGGTACAGAGGATTTCCCGCAAACTGCCGTGAATCTCGGTCACATTTTGACTGCCCGCTTTGCGGTGCAGGCCGTCGATGTTCTGCGTGATCACATGGCGCAGAAGCCCCATGCGCTCCAGCTCCGCCAGCGCCCGGTGGCCGGAGTTCGGCTGGTAGGCGTCATAGTTACGAATGAACTCGCCGCGGATGCTCCAGTACTTGGAAGGATCCTGGCGGAAAACGTCAATCGAGGCATAAACGGTAGGATCAAACTTCTCCCAGAGGCCTCCCTTTGAACGGAAGGTCGGAATCCCGCTTTCCGCGCTGATGCCAGCACCGGTCAGCGCCACACAGGGCTGCTGGCGGAGGATCAGTTCGGCTACTGCCTCGCAGATAGATCCCATTCGGATTCGGCTCTTCGGGAAGCGCGTTGTTCATTTTTTTCTTCCCTTGCCGTTTACCGGCAAGGGAAGAAAAAAGGCTACAGGGCTATTTTCGTGCCGAGCGCTTCCAGAAAAAGCGCGATCCACTGGGGGTGCGCCGGCCAGGCGGGCGCGGTCACCAGGTTGCCCTCCCGAAAAGCCTTGTCCACCGCGAGGTCGACGTACTGCCCGCCGGACAACTGCACATCCGGGCCCACCGCCGGGTAGCACGAGCACTTTTTGCCCTTGAGCACCCCGGCAGCAGCTAGCACCTGTGCCCCGTGGCAAATGGCGGCGATGGGTTTGCCGGAATCGGCAAAATGCCGGACGATTTCAACGACCTTCGGATTCAACCGAATGTACTCGGGTGCACGCCCGCCGGGGATCACCAACGCATCGTAGGCTTCCGCCCTGACGTCATCGAAGCCGGCGTTGAGGGTGAAATTGTGCCCCCGCTTTTCGCTGTAAGTCTGGTCGCCTTCGAAGTCGTGTATCGCGGTGCGCACGATATCACCGGCCTTTTTGCCCGGACAGACGGCATGGACCGTATGGCCTACTGCCATAAGGGCCTGAAAAGGCACCATCACCTCGTAATCTTCGACAAAGTCCCCCACCAACATGAGAATCGTTTTAGCCGCCATACGCCCTCCTCTCGGTTGCATTGCTCGTGGCATGGTTACATCATAATTTAATTCAAGGCAACGGCAAGCTCCGTCGCACAACTGCAAAAATTTTCAGCCTGTGGCCCATTTATTGCCTTGAAAGCACAACACGACTGGCCCAGACGTCGCCTCTCAGCATCAAGCTGGTATCATTATAAATATGACAACATCCTTGGCTTGAAATTAGGTTTGGATATCCACGATGGGTCCTAAAATTAGGAAACCCCGGCCTGATCTTTAGCGACAGCTTGACATAAACTGAGAAATAGAATAGTCTAAAAAAGTAAGCCTAATCTCGGCAGAGCCCGAGAGCGGGGGACCCAATCTAATGGGGCTAATCGTCATATGACGAGGGGTAACCTCTTCGGCCCTAGCCCTTCAGCTAACCTCGTAGGCATCGAGGGGGGAAACCTTCGGAATCGAACGGAGGTCTTTCCTCCACTATTTCGGTTCCGGAGGTAAAGAGTATGTCATTTGATTGCTTCGTGTCAACAAATCCCCATTCTAAGTCACCCAACTTGATGCCCAAACGTATTGGCGGCCTGTTCAGCATCCTGTGCGCTGTTAGTTGCAGGACTCTTTTAGCGGGGTTTTTTTTGTTAACCCTAACGCTATGCTCTCCTGGAGTGTTTGCAGCAGATGTGACCTTGGGCTGGGATCCCAACATTGAAGGTGATGTAGAAGGGTACGGCGTTTACTTTAGCCAGGACGCCCCCGGCCCTCCCTACAGCCTGTTCGGCTATATCGCGCTGAACGAGCTTAACAATTCTGACAGCCCAACCGTCACCGTCACAGATCTTGAAAAGGGGTCTCGCTATTATTTCGCGGTTACGGCATACGATAGTTCAGGCAACGAAAGCGCTTTTTCAAATTCAGTCTGTGCGGATATCGGAGATGTGATAACCCCCTGCCCCAGTGCAAGTTTGGGCGGCGGCGGCGGGAGCAGCGCATCAGGCGGAGGAGGCGGCGGCGGCGGTTGCTTCATCGGATCTGCTGCGGCCAGGAACGATCAACCCTCCTCCGGTATGCACATCATCGCCGCCATGATTGGCCTGGGTGCTCTTTTGTGCTTCTTCAGGAAGCACTTAAAACGTTCCTTCGCTTTGTTGAAACAGAAAAAAAATAGTCACATCTGAGAATAGATGCACGAACGCTATTCGGAGCCCTTATCCATCGATCCGTTCCGATGACAGGACGCACGTCGTGGTATCGGGATCTGCGTCCTTCAAGAATTGAACGACCTGTCTGGCAAGCTCCCGTCCTACGACATTTTCCTCATCCACCGCAAAGGCAGCCCCGAGTTCCCACAACTCCCGTGTGGCAATGTGGTAGCGGCTTCGAACGATCACACTGGAGCTCGGAGACAGCGCGTGGATGTTTTGAAGGATGCGTTTGGCCGCACGGGGGTCCGGAACCGTCACCACGACGACGCAGGCGCCCTGGATGCCGGCATGCGCGATGATGTCCGCATGCGAGGCATCTCCCAAGTGCACCTTAAGGCCCATCCTCAGGGCGGCTTTGACGGAGCGAGGGTTGAGCTCGATCGCATGCGGCTGAATGCCCAGCTCCAGTAATGCCCTTGCTACCTTGCGGCCGGCCGGCCCAAAACCGACAATGTATACGCCTCCTTGCACCTCTCGGATGTGCTCATCCAGCGGCACGGCATGCCGTCGCATCCGAGGTGCCAGCCGACCGATAGCCCACCGGGCGGTCGGCCGTGCGAAGGTGACCATATACGGCGCAAAGAACATCGACAGAATCGTGACCGACACAGCCAGGGCGAAGACGTGTTCATCGATCAAGCCGCCGCTCCTGGCCTCACTCGCCAAAACAAATGAGAATTCGCCGATCTGAGCCAAGGTGATCCCCGTCGCCAAAGCATATACGGGGCTCATTTTGAAAACCACTCCGATTCCGAAGATGATGAGCGTCTTGCCAATAAAGACCACCACCAGCCACAAGATCACCTCGGTCCAGTTGGCCAGGAACCATGACGGATCTGCCAGCATCCCGACAGAGGTGAAGAACAGCGTTACGAAAAGCGTCCGCAGCGAACCGACATCCGCGCGGATCTGGGAGGCAAACGGCGATTCGGCAAGCAGCATCCCGGCCAGAAAAGCACCTAAGGCCGGTGAGAGCCCCAGCGAATGCGCCGCCCAGGCCGAACCGAAAGCCAGGATGATGGCCAGCAACACCACCAGCTCGCGGTCGACAAAAAGCCCCCTGCGCATCAGAAGCCTGGGGATAATATGATAGAACAGCCCATAAAACAGTGCCACGAGGCCGCCGGCGGCAGCCGTGGTTTGGCCTATTTGGCGAGCTATCTCGCCGGCCGTGCCTCCGTGGCTCATCACGGTCAGAGAAAGCACAAGGGGAACAACGGCCACGTCCTGAAGCAAAAGGATTCCCAGGGCGGCTCGCCCCGAAATGGAATCCATTTCGGCCCTGTCCATCAGTGTTCTGAGGACGATCGCCGTTGAGCTGACCGCCAGTATTTCGCCCAACGCAACAGCCGTGCCGATCGCATGTTGAAAAGAAAAAACCAGGGCGAAGGCCGCCAACGTGATCGTCACTTGAAGAACCCCGCCGAGCAGGGCGAGAGAACCCATGCGTTTCAGCCGGCCGAATGAAAACTCCAAACCGACAGAAAATAGAAGCAGGGAAACGCCAAGCTCGCCCCAATGCGAAAGCGCTTGACGATCGAACAGGGTCGGGCCGAGAATGGTTCCGGCGAGAAGATAGCCGATAATGGCGCTCTGCTTCAGCCGCTGTGCGGTTGCCCCAAGCATAAAGGCAACCGATAGGAGCAGAACCAACTTTGCCAGTGTTTCCCAGATTTCCACGTTCACTCGATGGGTTGACGGCGAATGAATAGTTAGATTTTCGGGTTGATATGGACAGAATGGGTCTAAAATATAGCGCTGCTGCGGAAATACAACCTAAAAATGAGAATGAATGCTAACGGCAGGCCGCTGCGGCAACTCGAATTCGAAACCGGCACGGATCGGCGACGGGTTCGGGCGGCGGGTTCTATTTTTCATGCGGATTCATCACGCGGGATTTAAAATAGCTTGGAGTCGAATCGATAGGTCCTGCAAGGTGAAGGGCTTCTGGATGAAGCCGATACAACCGCGGTTCATGATTTCACGGGCCTGCCCCTGCATGCTGTACCCGCTGGCAAGCAGTACCTTCACGCAGGGATAGATCCGTTTTAATTGATCGAACACTTCGCCTCCCCCCATTTCGGGCATGATCATGTCCAAAATCACCAGACTGAACCCGTCTGGATTTTCTTGAAAGCGGTCAATGGCTTCACGTCCGCTGCGAGCTTGTGTTACGGTATAGCCAAGCCGTTCGATCATCTGTGCCGTGACCTCCAGCACCGTCTGCTCATCATCCACAAGCAGAATCGCGCCGCACCCGGCCGCCGGCTTCCAGTTCGGTGCGGCTTCATCGGGCGTGCATTGGTCCGTTGCCGGCAAAAATACGGAAAAGGTGGAACCCTTGCCTGCTTCCGATTCCACCTCGATATACCCGTTGTGGCTTTTAACGATTCCATAAGCCGACGCCAGCCCCAGACCGGTGCCCCTGCCCATCTTCTTGGTCGTGAAAAAGGGGTCAAAAATGCGGGCGATCGTTTCGGGTGCCATCCCCACGCCCGTATCCGTCACGGTCAGCAGTGCATAGGGGCCAGGCCTGATGCTGTATCCCCTGAAAGGAATCGCCTGATGCGTCACATTGCGGGTCTTCAAGATAAGCTTGCCCCCGGCTGGCATGGCGTCGGCGGCATTTACGAACAAATTGAGCAACACCTGTTCGAGCTGCCCCCTATCGGCGATGATCCGTTTGAGATCCTCAGCCAGATTGTGGGCGATGGTGATGTCTTTGCGCATCCGGCCGAAGGTTTCGGAAGTCTCCCGTACGAGATCGTTCATCGCCATTGGCCGTGATTCGTATTTGCCTCTGCGCGCATAGCCCAGCAATTTGGAAGTCAGCTCCGCACCGCTGCGGATCAGATTTTCAATGTTAACCAGAATGCGATGGTGCGGGTGGACCGCCTCCATGTCGAACAGAATCAGGGAGACATTCCCCTGGATCGCCATCAACAGATTGTTGAAGTCGTGCGCCATGCCGCCGGCCAGGGTGCCGATCGCCTCCATCTTTTGGGCCTGCTGCAGTTGAGCGGTCAACTTCTTGCGTTCCTCCTCGGACCTCCTTTCGTCGGTGATGTCCTTGCTGTAAAAAACGAGCTGAACCACGTGACCGCTGGCGCTACAGACGGGGTGAACAGAGTTCGAAAACAGCTTGCCGTCAGCCTCGTCTTCAAAGTAAATCGGCTGTCCGCAGCGGATGGCCTCAAGGGTTTTCTGGTGCCAGGCCTCGGCCGCACCTGCCGGCAGGCAAGCGACAAACAACCGGCCCGGCAAGAGCTCGATCGGGACCCCCGTCAGCAGAGCGGCTTCCTGGTTCGCGCATAGAATCCGGCCTTGGAGGTCGATCAGAAAGGCAGCGTTCTGAGTCGCGTTCAATAAAACGCGGAATGTTTCCTCATGGTGTTGCGGATTTTGTTCGCCGGATTTGCAGGTCGTTACGTCACAATCGGAAGAACCGGACGGTCGGGGCTCTTTTACCGAAAGAGAATCGGTTGCAGCGGACAGGGTTTTCATTACGAAGCCTTATTCCCAAAAACTTCTGTTCAAGGTCAGATTCGAAATTCAGCATTCTGCGTGGGGAAAAAGGTTCACCCTGTTCGGTCATAGCATAAAACATGCCATGTTCGGAATATAGGCAACCGACAAAATTTAACTTGTATTTCAAAAGGTTGAACTGCTAGTTGTCTAAGAATTACCCGGGACTACCGGCCGCAAAAATTCTGGAAGTGTCATTTTCTTGACCGTGGCTACGCCGCCGGTTCCTTCTCGGCCCTTTTGGCGTAAGCAGCCGCTTCCAGGCCGGCTATGCAGCCTTCACCCACCGCCTTGGCTACCTGCCAGGGAGGCCCGG
>JALOPB010000140.1 GCA_025454115.1 Desulfobacterales bacterium
CTTGGATTGGAAGGGACGCGAGACATGTTGAAGAAAATAAATGTGCAGGATGCGGTGGGAACTAAGTTGGCGCACGACATCACCGAGATCCGGCCCGGGGAGTTCAAGGGCGCGGCCTTCCGCAAGGGGCATACCGTCTGCGACGAGGACATCTGCCATCTGCAGAAGCTCGGCAAGAACCACCTCTACGTCATCGACATGGCCGAGGACGAAATCCACGAAAACGAGGCGGCCGCCATCCTGGCCGGGGCGCTGGCCGGCGAGGGCGTCGCCTGGGAGAACAACCCCAGGGAGGGAAAGATCGGCCTGACGGCCGCCGTCGACGGGTTGCTGCAGGTGAACACGGCGGCGCTGGCGGCTTTCAACATGGTCGATGAGGTGATGTGCGCGACCCTCCACACCCATACGTTGGTCAAGCAGGGCAAGCTGGTGGGAGCGACGCGGGCCATCCCGCTGGTGATGAAGCGCGCTCCCATCGAGCGGGCGGCGGCCATTGCCCGGCAGAACGGCGGTGTATTGGCGGTGCGGCCGCTGCGCCGGGCCAGGGCCGGCATCGTGGTGACCGGCAGCGAGGTTTTCAACGGACTGATTCAGGACCGCTTCGCGCCGATCTTGACTGAAAAGGTGACCGCACTGGGTTCCGAGGTGGCCGGGGTGACCTTCGCGCCGGACGACGTCGACCTCATTCGGCAGGCCATCGTGGCGCACCTCGAAAACGGCTGCGATCTGATCCTGCTGAGCGGCGGGATGAGCGTCGATCCGGATGACGTCACGCGCCAGGCCATTCGGCAGGCGGGCGCCGGCGAGATGCACTACGGGGCTTCCGTCCTGCCCGGTGCCATGTTCCTGGCTGCCTGGATCGGGGACGTGCCCTTGCTGGGGGTGCCGGCCTGCGGGTTGTACCACCGCACAACGGTCCTCGACCTGGTGCTGCCGCGGATCCTGGCCGGCGAGCGGATCGGCAAAAAAGAACTCGCCTTCTTCGGCCACGGCGGACTGTGCCAGGACTGCGCCGAGTGTGTCTTCCCAAGCTGCGCCTTCGGGAAAGGGGCTTAATTGAGATGCCGACACGGACTCGGCCGCCCCCAGACTCTAAGAGAAGACAACGTGTGGGGAAATGTTTTCCTTTTTGAATCCAAATATGCGCCAGCGCATCGAGCTGGCCGCGAACGCCGACAGCAGCATGTGCTGGAACTGCAGCAGCTGCGATGCGGAATGTCCGGTTGAAATCGCCACGGACCGGCTGCGCCCGCAGCGGATCGTGCGCTTCGCCACTCTGGGGCTTTTCGAAGAACTGATCACCTCGCCTGAAATCTGGTACTGCCTCACCTGCCGGCGCTGCAACCGCGTCTGCCCGAACTTGGTCAAGCCCGAGACATTGATCCGCTACGCCCGATCAGCGGCGGTTCGCTGCGGCGTGGTGTCTTATGAAGCCGCCCGCGCCTATTACGATTTGTTCAGGCGGTTCCAGCGGGTGCGCTGGCATGCCGTGCATCACTGCCTGCACGACGACGATGAGCCGATCAGCGATGCCCCGTGGTATTCATGGCTCGATACACCGATACCAGATGCCATGGATAGCATCTCCTCGCAACGCCTCTTCAACAGCAACGATCTGTTCCGGCAAGCAGCAAAGGGCGCGGACCTGTCGAGGTGCTTCACCTGCGGCGAATGCAGCAGCGCCTGCCCGGTGGCCGGCGAGCGCAGCGTGTTCGACCCGCGATTCATCTTTCGCATGGCCAATTTGGGACTGGCCGAGGAACTTTTGATGTCGCCCTCGATCTGGCTCTGCGTGCAGTGCGGCCGGTGCACCGAGGTTTGTCCGCAGTTGGTCGACGGTTGCGGGATGATCGCAAGTCTCCGGGAGCTTGCCGTGCGCGATGGCCGCCTCGATGAGGATTTCGCGCTGCGGGTGCAAAACGCCCAGAAGCAGGTCTATATGCGGCTCTTGGACGAAATAGACGAGTTGTTCGAATTGAAAGCGAGTTTCAGAAATCAGGCAGCATGCCCGCTCACCCTGGCGGAATGCGCTTGATACAGGGAGGTCGAATGGCGATCATCGACCGCTTTTTGGAGCGGGGTCGGGATTTTTTAGGTTCGCGCTACCCGATCATGTGTGGCGCCATGACCTGGATCAGCGATCCGGGGCTGGTGAGTTCGGTCTGCAACGCCGGCGGGTTCGGATTGCTGGCCGGGGGCAACGCGCCGCCGGATATCCTGCACAGCCAGATTCAGCTGACCGGCGAGCTGACCGCATGTCCTTTCGGGGTGAACGTCATCACCCTGGCCCCCAACTATTCGGAGCATCTGAAGCTGGTGTGCGATCTGGGATGCGAGTTCGTGGTTTTCGCCGGCGGCATTCCCCGGAAAAACGAGATTCGGCAGGCCAAGGCTTCCGGCGCTAAGACTATCTGTTTCGCTTCCACCGAACCGCTCGCTATGAGCTTGATCGACCGCGGCGCCGACGCGCTGATGTTGGAAGGCTCCGAAGCCGGCGGCCACATCGGGCCGGTGGCTTTGTCCGTGCTGATCCAACAGATCCTCTTTCAGGTCGAGCATGTCCCGGTCTTTATCGCCGGCGGCATCGCCACCGGTCGTATGATGGCTCATTTGCTGATGATGGGCGCAGCCGGCATCCAGATGGGGACCCGCTTCGTCTTGTCGGAAGAATGCGCCGCTCACCCGAATTTCAAGGAATGCTTCAAACGGGCCAAGTCCCGGGATGCGGTGGCCACCCCGCAGTTCGACAGCCGCCTGCCGGTCATTCCGGTGCGGGCGCTCAAGAACGAGGGAACCGTCGAGTTCGGTAAGCTCCAAATGGAGCTTCTTCGCAAGCTTGATGAAAACCGGATCACCCGCGAAGATGCCCAGTTCGAGGTGGAGCGTTTCTGGGTCGGTGCGCTGCGCCGCGCGGCCGTGGACGGCGACGTGGTCAAGGGCTCTTTGATGGCCGGTCAATCCGTGGGGCTGGTGAAGGAGATCAAGCCGCTTAAAGCCATTATCGAGGAGATGGTGGTGGAGGCGGAAAACGAAATGCGGCGGCTGAAAGAGCAGTTCGCGGAGGCAGTTTGTCGAAAGCTATGAAAGCCGCATTCTGACCTTTCATATCCAAAAAACAGAGGGGTATAAATCGTTGAGCTATCAAATCGTGGACGGCTGATCGATCGGGAAGGGGGAAAAACTTATGCGAAAAATTCTGATATTGGGAGCCGGCGCCGGTGGCACCATTGTCGCCAATATGCTGCGCAAAGAGCTGAAGGAATCGGACTGGCAGATCACTATCATCGACCGCGATGAGCGTCACCATTACCAGGCGGGGTATCTGTTCATCCCGTTTGGGATCTATAGTGAGCAGGATGTCCTCAAGCCCAAGAAAGAATTCATCCCTCAGGCCGTCGATTTCGTGGTCGATAAGGTCATAAAAATCGATGCGGCCCAGAGGCGGGTTGAGACGCTCAAGGGGCAGTACGACTACGATTGGCTGGTGATCGCGACCGGCTGCGATATTCAGCCCTCGGAGATCAACGGTATGCTGGACGGCTGGCGCAAGGACATCTTCGACTTTTACACCCTGGAGGGCGCCCTGGCGCTGCGCAAACGATTGAAGTACTTCAATGCCGGCAAGGTGGTTCTCAATATCGCCGAGTTCCCTTACAAATGCCCGATCGCCCCGCTGGAGTTCGTGTTCATGGCGGACTGGTTTTTCACCGTGAACGGGGTTCGGGACAAGGTGGAAATCGAATTCGTGACGCCATTGGACAATGTCTTCACTAAACCGGTCGCCGCCAAAGAGCTGGCCGCCGTTGCCGCCAAGAAAAACATCAAGGTGACGCCCTACTTCGATCTATCCCAGGTGAATGCCGGGGAAAAAACCATCGAGTCCCACAAGGGGCAGAAAGTCGGCTACGATCTGCTGGTGGCGATTCCGCCCAACATGGGCGCCAAGGCGTTGATCGACTCCGAAATCAGCGACCCGGTGGGATTCGTGCCCACCGACAAGCACACGTTGAAGGCCAGCAAGTTTGACCGGATCTACGTCATCGGAGACACGACCAATGTCCCGACCTCCAAGGCCGGCTCGGTGGCGCATTACATGGCCTACACGCTGGTCGAGAACCTGGTGCGTGAGATCGACGGCTACCCGCCGCTGCCCAAGTTCGACGGCCATGCCACCTGTTTTCTGGCTTCGGGTTTCGAGAAGGCGATCCTGCTCGATTTCAACTATGCCGTCGAACCGTTGACAGGTAAATTTCCGTTCCCCGGCATGGGGCCCTTCAGCTTGCTGCAGGAAAGCCTCAGCAACCATTGGGGCAAGATGATGTTTCGTTGGGTCTATTGGAATCTGATGATGAAGGGGCTCGATCTGCCGCTGGAGCCGCAAATGAACCTGGCCGGAAAAATTCGCAAGGCCGCCTGAGGGAGGTGATGCCATGACCACGGAACAGATGATTTTGGATCGCCTCGACCGTCTGGAGAACCAGATCGCGCCTTTGACGGCATCCGCCAAGGCCCTCGGTGAGCTGCGCGAAGAGCTGGCGCCGCGCGTCAATGAAGCCGTTCAGGCGTTGATCGTCGAGCTGGCGGATGTGGAGGCCGACTTCCAGCTGGAGGATCTGCTGTTTCTGATCAAGAAAGTGATGCGCAACGTCAGAAACCTGGACTTCGCCCTGGACCAGATGAAAAATTTGATCGATTTGGCGCTGACGGCCGAGCCTCTGCTCAAGTCCAGCGTGCCGCAGGTAATAACCTTCCTCGACGATCTGGAGCAGCGCGGCGTGCTGCGCCTGCTCGGCACCGGCATGGAGGTTCTCAAAAAGGTGGGCGGGTCCTATTCGGCCGAAGATCTGCAGCAGGTCGCCGAAGGGGTGGTGCGACTGGCGGGAATTCTGAAGAAGCTGGCCGCCCCCGGTGCGCTGGACCTCCTGGAACGCGCCGCCGATCTGCCAGCCCGGGTGGATGTGTCCGCCGCTCGAGCGGTCGGCCCCTGGGGCATGCTGTGGGGTATGGGGGATCCGAAAGTCCAGCAGGGGCTGGGGGTTCTGCTGGAATTAACCAAGGGGCTGGCCGTATTGAGGCCCCAGCCATAAACGAAAGGAGTCAGAAAATGACCGAACCCGAAGACGTTCAATTCGAATGCACCGCCTGCCATAAAGATTGCAAGGGCACTGCCGAAGGGGTCATGACCGAATGCCGGCTTTGCGGCCGTTTGCATTGCTCGGACTGCGTCGACGAATACGGCCGTTGCGTAGAGTGCGCCGACAAGAAAACTGATCCGTAGACGGAAGATTATTTAAATGACGCTTTATGATGTGGTGATTGTCGGGGCGGGGCCGGGTGGAGTCGCCTGCGCGATTCAAGCGTCTGAAAAGGGCCTCAACTATGTGGTTCTTGAAAAAGGAAAAAGCCTGTTTCAGGGCATTGTCGACTCCTATCCGCGCGGCAAACGGGTCTACCCCACCATTCCCAAGGGTGAACCGGGTCCATTTCCGATCGAGGATCTCATGCCCGATCCGAACAACGATCCGGTGGAAGAGTACCTGGCCAAAATTGAACGCTGCGTGAGCAAACACAAATTAACGGTCAATCTCAACGAAGAGTTTCTGGACATCAAGAAAGAATCGGGTGAATTCAACGTGATCACCCGGCAGAGCCGCTACCGGGCGCGCACGGTCGTTCTGGCCTTCGGCAGCAACATTCCGATTGAGTTGGGTATCTACGGCGAGGCCAAAACCGTGGCCCGCAAGCTTGACAATCCGGCCGAACACATCAGTGCACCGACTCTCGTTTTGGGCGGGGGGAATGCCGCGGCGGATGTTGTCGCCACCCTTTCGAAAGCCAAGCGAGCCGCAGACGACCATACGCCGGTCTATTGGGGCCACAAGAAAGAGCATTTCAAGATCGACAAAGAAGTGGCCCGCGATTTGGGCGAAGAAATCCTTTTGGGAGGAAACATCAAGATCCTTCCAGCCGTCGTCCCCAAAATAGGCGAAGTGGATAAGGACGGTGTCGAACGCCTGCTGGTTCAGACTCAAAATGTACAGTTGGGCCAAGGGGTTGAATTGCAGCAGGGCATGAGCTTCCCCATGAAGCACGTGATCGCCTGCATCGGAACGCAAGGTCCCTCCCCGGTGTTTGATCGGTTGAGCATTCAACAGATCACCTGCACCGAGGGGATTTGCAAAATCGGTAAGGAGGGCGCCCGCCTGATTCTTTTGCGGCCCCCTTACCAGACCAGCATCCCAGGTATCTACGCCATCGGCGGCGCGATCAGTCCGGCCTATATTGAAATCGAGGAGCAGGGCAGTTTCAAGGAACGCAAACACTCGAACTTGATTTTCACCGCAGTAAGGGATGCCGTTGAAGTTGTGGAACATATCGCCGCTTCGTCAGACCGTTAGAAACCGATAACAGCGATGAAAGCTTAATCAGCCGTGATGAGCCCTTGATTTACAACCGCCAAGCTATACTTTCAAAATCGTGTGAAGCGGAAATCTGTTTTTCGCTCAACGGCTGATGATATGAAAGATAACCATCCAAACTTGATTCGTTTGAACGACCTCGATCTGAAGTTCTCTCGGGAGGTCAAGCGGCTGTCCGGCACGGACTTTCACACCTGCCTGCAATGTCGCAGCTGCAGCGGCGGCTGTCCCTTCAGCGAATACATGGATTACATGCCCAACGGCGTCATGCGGCTGGTGCAGCTGGGGCTGAAGAACGAAGCGCTGACCTGCAACACGATCTGGATCTGCGTCGGCTGCCACACCTGCTCCGTTCAGTGCCCCATGGCCATCGATATCGCCGCCGTCATGGATGCGCTTCGCGAAAAAGCCCTTGCCGAGCATGTCGACGTCCAGGAGCCGGACATCCTGGACTTCCACCGCGAAGTGCTCAAATCCATCGAACGATATGGTCGCACCCACAAAATCGAGATCATGATGCGCTACAAGCTTAAGACCCGAGATCTGATCAGCGACTGGGCCGTGGGCATGAAGATGCTGGCCAAACGTAAATTGGATCTGACGCCCTCCCGGGTTGAGCGCATCGGGGACGTGAAGAAGATCTTCCAGGAATAGCCATGGCCGCCACCCCATCTGTCGATGTTTCCTATTTCCCAGGCTGCTCCCTGGCGACCACGGCCAAGGAGAACAACCAGTCGCTGATAGAATGCTGCCGAAAAATGGGCATTCACATGATCGAGCTGGCAGACTGGAACTGCTGCGGCAGCTCTTCCGCGCATAGCATCCATCACCAAATCGCGTTCGATCTCGCCTGCCGGAACCTCTCGCTGGCGCCGCCGGACCGGCCTTTGGTGACGGCCTGTCCGAGTTGCACCCTGCGGCTGAAGCATGCCCAGCACCGCCTGAAAAGCGATCCAGCGGCGCGGGAACGGTACTCACAGATGTGGGGCCGGCCCTTCGATCCCGGCCTGCGCGTCCGGCATTTTTTCGGACTGCTGGAGGAGGTGGATCTGGAGCGCCTGCTGGCCGTGAACGGTCATGTTCGCATCGACTTGAGCTTTGTTCCCTATTACGGGTGCATGCTCAACCGTCCGGTTGCATTGCGCTCAGGCTCCAATTATTACGGGATCATGGAGAAGACCCTGGCGAAGTTGGGGCTCCAGGCCTTGAACTGGGGGCATGCCTCACAGTGCTGCGGCACCTTCCTGACCGTGGCCCG